>JAZGBQ010000252.1:0-7923 GCA_036476435.1 Fidelibacterota bacterium | reverse complement strand
GACGTGTGAATCTGGTCATGGCGTGTGTGTGAAATGTTACGGTTGGGACCTTTCAAGGCATCGTCCTGTGAATATTGGAACTGCAGTTGGTATCCAGGCAGCCCAGAGCATCGGAGAACCCGGGACTCAGCTTACTTTAAGAACTTTCCATATTGGTGGTACCGCTACAAGAATAATCGAGCAGTCTGAAATGCGGACAAAATACCCCGGCGTTGTAAAGTTTTCGGATAATTATGATTATGCTGATACGGTTGATGAGGCCGGCGCTGAAGTACGTCGCTGTATGGTACGCCATTCTAAGGTAGCAATAGTTGATGAAAAAAATCCCGATTTGGTTAAAGCTGAATATAACATACCGTATGGATCAAATGTGTTTACCAGTGATGGCGATAAAGTAACCGCTGCCTCGACACTTGTTCAATGGGATCCTTACACCGATCTCATTCTAGCTAGACATGCTGGTGTCGTAAATCTTAAGGACTTCATTGAAAAAGACACATATCAGGTGGAATCTGTTGAGGGTGGAAAGAAGCAAATGGTCATCATAGAATCGAAAAATCGGCAACTCAGTCCTCAGATTGAGATTCTCGACAATAAAGGTAATGTAATGGCTGGTGGTACTATTCTTCCTGTAAACGCTACGTTGACTGTAAGAAACAAACAACACGTCAAACGAGGTCAGACTCTTGTCAAGATACAGAAAGACATCGGAAAAACCCGTGATATTACGGGTGGGTTACCGAGAGTCGCGGAATTGTTCGAAGCCCGGGTACCGTCTAGTCCAGCGGTTGTAACAGAGATCAATGGTACTGTAAAGTTCGGTGAAACTAAACGCGGAATCAGGAAAATGGTAATTGAGTCCACAGATGGTGATACTAGATCATACAATATTCCGTATGGTAAACATGTCATTGTTCATGAGGGTGATTTCATCACTGCCGGCTTACCTTTATGCGAAGGCGCGTTATCACCGGTTGATATTCTGAATATATTAGGACCGGGAGCCGTTCGTGAATATTTAGTGAATGAGATACAGGAAGTATATCGGCTGCAGGGTGTAAGTATAAACGACAAGCATATTGAGGTGATCGTTCGACAAATGATGAAAAAAATTGTTGTGACTGATTCGGGTGATTCCCGATTTCTTGAGTCCCAGCGGGTCGACCGCTCAATATTTTTCGAGGAAAATCGGAAACTATCAGAAATGGCTGTTATCACTAATCCTGGTGATACCGAATTGGAAGAGGGCGTTTTAATGGTTAAAAAGGAGATTCGGGATATAAATAAACAGGTCAAAGAAGATGGCGGCGCTCCTGCTAAAACACGTAAATCAAAACCAGCAACGTACGATCCACTATTAATGGGGATTACTCAAGCGTCATTAAACACGGAAAGTTTCCTGTCTGCAGCTTCATTCCAGGAAACCACAAGGGTTCTCACCGATGCCGCTACTGCAGGAAAAACAGATAAATTAAAGGGTTTGAAAGAGAATGTTACAATTGGTCGACTGATACCAGCGGGAACTGGTTTTCCAAAATTACAGGATCTATTGATTGGAATATCGGAAATAAGTGAATTACCAGTGGAAGAAGAATCGGTTTCAGAGAATATTAATATGTGAAATTATGGAGTTTTCACAAGAGAAACTGATTGACTAATTTTGATAATCCTCGATAAATTTATAGGCTTTATTTAAATAACTATGCCGACGATAAATCAACTAGTAAAACGTGGTAGAAGGCGTGTTTTGAAGAAAACCGCCAGTCCTGCGCTACAAAATAATCCGCAAAAACGCGGTGTTTGTATTCGCGTATATACCACAACACCAAAAAAACCTAATTCGGCTTTGCGAAAAGTGGCTCGTGTCCGGTTGACGAACATGATGGAGGCGACTGCCTATATCCCGGGTGAAGGTCATAATCTTCAGGAACATTCAATTGTTCTTATTGAGGGTGGCCGTGTTAAAGACCTGCCAGGTGTTCGTTATCATATAATCCGCGGGACGTTGGATACAGCCGGAGTTACCGACCGCAAGACCAGCCGTTCACGGTATGGCGCAAAAAAGCCGAAAGCCTAAGATCAGAATCCAATGAGAAGAAGAAGACCAGAGCGACGCACTATTTTACCCGATTCCGTATATAAAGATTTAAAGGTTGCGAAATTTATTAATTATTTAATGGGTCGCGGTAAGAAGGGTGTTGCAGAAAAGATTTTTTATGATGCTATGGAAATTGTTAAAGCAAAAACTAAGTCCGAAGGAATTAAGGTTTTTGAACAGGCAATTAAAAACATTTCCCCAATGTTGGAAGTTAAATCTAAACGTATCGGTGGTGCAACGTACCAAGTACCTATAGAAGTACCTAGGAATAGACAGTTTTATTTGTCATCGCACTGGCTGATATCAGCTGCTATCGGCCGTAAAGGTATACCTATGGCTGAACGCTTAGCTAGCGAACTGATATCCGCTTCCAATAATGAAGGGGGTGCAATTAAGAAAAAGGATGATACTCACCGAATGGCTGAAGCCAATAAAGCTTTCGCGCATTTTGGTAGAGCTCGCAGGTAATGATTCAAATTCCCCTAGATCGCGTTAGAAATATTGGCATCATGGCACATATTGATGCAGGAAAGACAACGCTCACAGAGCGTATTCTTTTTTATACTGGCCGGACACACAAATTAGGCGAAGTTCATGAAGGCGGCGCAACAATGGACTGGATGGCTCAAGAAAAGGAGCGCGGAATTACTATTACTTCCGCTGCAACGACCTGTATTTGGGAGGATCACCGGATCAATATTATTGATACGCCCGGACATGTAGATTTTACAATGGAAGTAGAGCGGTCATTACGAGTGCTGGATGGATCTGTTGCGGTTTTTTGCGCAGTTGGAGGTGTTGAACCACAGAGCGAAACCGTTTGGCGACAGGCAGATAAGTATGAAGTTCCTCGGATCGCATTCGTAAACAAAATGGATCGTGTAGGTGGAGATTTTTATCACGTTCTGGATATGATTAAATCCCGTTTAGGAGCAAATCCGCTTCCGATAGTTATACCGATCGGAACAGGAGAATTATTTACCGGTGTGATTGATCTTCTATCCATGCGTGCTATCCTTTACAACGAGTCCTCATTGGGGGCTCGATTTGAATATGGAGATATTCCCCAGGATATGATGGAAGAAGCCGAACACTGGCGGCATCATCTTTTTGAAGAAACAGCATCTTATGATGAGGATCTTCTCAAAAAATATATCGCCGATGAGAAAATCACAGAGGAAGAAATAAAAGTCGCAATTAGAAAAGGATGCTTAGATAATACATTCATCCCAACGCTTTGTGGATCTGCCTTCAAAAATAAAGGCGTCCAACGCCTTTTGGATGCTGTCATTGATTTTCTCCCAAATCCGCTTGACGTTGGTTCAGTTAAAGGTTTTGAGCCGGATGATTCTGAAAAGGAATTATTGCGCAATCCGGATGAATCCGATCCTTTCAGTGGCCTTGCATTCAAAATAATGACTGATCCCCATGTAGGTAGGCTTACTTATTTGAGAGTATACTCGGGGTATTTGAAAAAGGGATCCTATGTTTATAACCCCAACATACGACGCAGAGAAAGGATTAGCAGGATCTTGCTCATGCATGCAAATAAAAGGGAAGAGTTGGATCATGTAAAAGCCGGCGAAATTGTTGCAGCAATTGGACTAAAAAGTACAAATACAGGACATACATTGTGCGATGAATCTAAACAAATTATGCTGGAATCCATGGATTTCCCTGAGCCGGTCGTTGAAGTAGCTGTCGAACCCGTAAGTAAATCTGATCAGGATTCATTATCCAAAGCGCTTATCAAATTGAGTGAAGAGGACCCCACATTTAATGTTTCATTGAATGAAGATACTGGTCAGACAATCATAGCAGGAATGGGGGAATTGCATCTTGAAATTTTAGTAGATCGGATAAGACGTGAATTTAACGTTGAAGCAAATGTTGGAAAACCACAGGTAGCTTATACTGAATCGATTACTAAATCGGTAGAAAAGATTGAGGAAAAATTTATTCGTCAATCGGGAGGACGTGGTCAATTTGGCCATGTTGTTATTAATGTTAGTCCGAATGAGTCCGGAAAAGGCTATCATTTTGAAAATAAGATAGCCGGCGGAGTCATTCCAAAGGAATATATACCAGCCGTAAATAGAGGAATTCAGGAAGGTTTGAAAAACGGGATTGTCGCCGGATATCCCATAGAAGATGTTAGAGTCGAGTTGGTCTTTGGATCTACACATGAAGTTGACTCATCGGAAATAGCCTTCCGAATTGCAGGATCGTTAGCTATTCAAACTGCTTGTAAGAAAGCCGGACCAGTATTAATGGAACCAATTATGAATGTCGAGATCGTGACCCCGGAAGAATATCTTGGTGATGTAATGGGTGATATAAATTCACGAAGAGGGAAAATCGACGGTATGTCTCAACGTAAGGATGCTCAGGTCATTAAAGGCGATGTTCCATTAAGCAATATGTTTGGTTATGCAACAGATTTACGATCCATTACACAAGGTCGTGCAATATTTCATATGGAATTTTCTCATTATTATCAAGCACCCGCCGAAATAGCAGCGGACATCGTTGATAGAGTGCACGGAAAAATATAGGAGTAACCGATGGCAAAGAAGAAGTTTGAGAGAACGAAGCCACACGTCAACATAGGAACGATCGGTCATGTAGATCACGGTAAGACGACCTTGACGGCGGCGATCACATTAGCGCAGAGTGCCCGTGGGATGGCAGAGTACATGGAGTTTGATGCCATTGATAATGCCCCGGAGGAACGCGAGCGTGGGATCACGATTCAGACCGCTCATGTGGAGTATGAGACCGAGAACCGCCATTATGCCCATGTGGATTGTCCCGGTCATGCGGATTACATCAAGAACATGATTACTGGTGCGGCGCAGATGGATGGGGCGATACTGGTAGTGAGTGCTGCCGATGGTCCCATGCCCCAGACCCGAGAGCATGTATTATTGGCCCGTCAGGTGAATGTGCCGAGTATGGTTGTATTCATGAATAAGACGGACCAGGTAGATGATCCGGAGTTGTTGGAGTTGGTAGAGATGGAGCTTCGGGATTTATTGAACGAGTATGAATTTCCGGGTGATGACACACCGATCATCAAGGGGAGTGCTTTGGAGGCCTTGAATAATCCAAAGGATGAAGAGGCGACGAAGTGCATCCGCGAATTATTAGAGGCTTGCGATACTTTTATACCGGAGCCAAAGCGTGATGTAGACAAGCCGTTTTTGATGCCGGTAGAGGATGTTTTCAGCATTACGGGTCGCGGTACGGTTGGAACGGGTCGTATTGAGCGCGGTATAGTGAAGGTTAGTGATGAGGTTGAAATGATCGGTCTGGGAGCCCATAAGAAGATGGTTGTAACGGGTGTTGAGATGTTCCGCAAGATACTGGATGAGGGTCGGGCAGGAGATAATGCCGGGTTATTGCTTCGCGGAGTGGATAAGGACGAGATCAAGCGCGGGATGGTATTAGCCAAGCCGGGCAGCATAACGCCACATACGAAGTTTAAGTCGAAGGTGTATATACTGAAGCGTGAAGAGGGTGGACGCCACACACCATTTTTCAATGGATATCGACCACAATTTTACTTTCGGACGACGGATGTGACCGGGGTAGCGACACTGCCGTCGGGGACAGAGATGGTAATGCCGGGAGATAATGTTGAATTGAATATTGAGTTGATCACCCCCATAGCAATGGACAAAGAGCTTCGATTTGCGATCCGTGAAGGCGGTCATACGGTTGGTGCCGGTGTTGTGACCGAGATTAACGAATAATAGGATAATTTTGTGGCAAAACAAACCATAAGAATAAGTTTAAAAGCATACGATCATATATTGCTGGATAAGTCAACAGAAAAGATCGTACGAACGGCGAAATCAACCGGAGCGGTTATATCTGGTCCAATACCATTGCCAACAAAACGCTCCATATACACCGTTTTACGATCACCGTTTGTAGATAAAAAATCACGCGAACAATTTCAGACAAAAGTTCATAAACGTTTGATCGATATACTTAACTCAACTCCCAAAACAGTGGAAGCTTTAATGAAACTTGACCTTCCAGCCGGGGTTGACATTGAGATCAAGGTTTAACGATGCGTGGTCTGATCGGACGCAAAATTGGTATGTCACAGATTTATATGGAATCTGGTGAAGTGGTTCCTATGACTTTGTTGGAAGTTGGTCCTTGTGTTGTGACACAGGTTAAAACAAAACAAAAGGATGGCTATGATGCTGTCCAGTTAGGTTTTGGTGATGTGAAAGAGAAACATACGACTAAACCTCTCTCCGGACATTTCAAGAAAGCCGGTGTTGAGTCGAAAAAAGTATTGGCCGAATTTGTGACAATTCGGGGGTTTGATTATGAATTGGGCCAACAATTTACGGTTTCGATTTTTAAAACGGGCGATTTCGTAGATGTTACCGGGAAATCCAAGGGGAAAGGATTCGCAGGAGTCATTAAGCGGCATAATTTTAAAAGACAGCCCGAGACACACGGTCAAAAAAACACACTTAGACACCCGGGATCGATCGGACAAGCATCAGATCCCTCGAGAGTTTTTAAAGGAATGCGGATGGGCGGACATATGGGAAATGAAAAGGTAACAGTAAAAAATTTAGAAGTTTTCGCTATTGATGCTGATAAAAATCAAATGATGGTTAAGGGAGCGATTCCCGGAGCCAGTAACGGAATCGTGTATATTGTGAAGTAAAATGGAATTTCAAGTACATAAACCGACAGGTAAAGAAGCGATATCAATAAAGGTTGATAATACGGTCTTTGGCATTAAGCCTCATGAGAATGTCGTACACCAGGCAGTTGTAGCAGAATTGACTAATTTGCGCCAGGGTACGCACAGCAGTAAAAGTCGAGGTATGGTAAGAGGAGGTGGAAGAAAACCGTTTAAGCAAAAAGGTCGTGGTATGGCGCGAGCAGGTACGATCCGTTCACCACTATGGCGCGGCGGCGGAGTCGTTTTTGGCCCAGAACCGCACGACTATAAACAGAATATGCCGAAGAAAATGAAACGACTTGCGAGGAAAAGTATTCTTTCCAGCAAAGCGGCGAAAGGTCAAATTGTTGTAGTTGAAGAAATGATTTTTACCGAGCCGAGCACGAAAGAATTCGTTAGTTTGCTCAAAAATTTGAAGTTAGATGATAAAAAAATTACAATACTACCGGCAGTACATGATGAAAATCTCTATCTTTCTGCTCGTAATGTGCCCGGGCTGACAATGGTCGAAGCCTTGAAAGCCAGCGCGGTAGATCTGCTTGATAATGAAGTATTACTATTTGATAAAGCAGGAATAATCCTAGTCAATGAACAGTTACTGGATAAGAAGGCGTAGTCGTGGATTATAGAAAAGTATTAATACGTCCACTGTATACAGAAAAGATGAGTATTGTTGAAGAGACTCAAAGAAAATACGCATTTCAAGTTATGCCAGAAGCGAATAAGATGCAGATCAAGCAAGCTGTGGAAGAAAAGTTTGATGTAAAAGTTGAAAAAGTTGCGACAATGAACCGGAAAGGTAAAAAAAAGAAGATGTCTATTCGAAGTGGTGGTCGTGCTATAAGGACGGAGGGATTTAGATCCAGTTGGAAAAAAGCCATCATAACGTTAAAAGAAGGATTTACCATCGATCTACTAAAGGGTGAGGTGCAGAGTTAACATGGGTATTCGTACATTAAAACCTGTTACTCCGGCAAGTCGATTTGCAACACGACCTGACTTTTCAGAGATAACAACCAATATTTCGGAAAAAAACCTCACAAAAGAACTTCGGAAATCCGGTGGACGAAATAATACTGGTCGCATTACCATTAGACACCGCGGAGGT
>JAZGBQ010000251.1:0-11909 GCA_036476435.1 Fidelibacterota bacterium | reverse complement strand
GTGATCATATCGTTGAAAAGGCGCATATACTGCTTGTATTCCTGCGGTCTGCCGGAATAATATTCGGCGTATTCCTTGGTGTTACCCCCCGTACAGAAAGCTTTATCGCCTACAGCCGAGAATATGACAGCTACTGTCCGGCGGTCCATTGATGCCTGGCGAAAAGCAAGGATTATTTCTTTGACCGCTGCTGTTGTGTAAGAATTATACTGTTGCGGGTTGTTCAGAAATATCCAGGCATTAGACAATCCTTCAACAGGTTTTCCGGTTTTATCCAGACATGGTCTCAGTTCGTAAATGATTTCTTTAAATTCAACTGCTATTAAAGTATGATCGACTAGATTGTTAGTCATAAGTTTACTTCCCCTCTTTAGTTAGTCTTCCCAAAATCTGGAACTAGGACAGTACGTTTTAAAAGTTCGTTGTTTAATATTTGCTTAAAGACCTCATTTATTTCAGACATCGGTCGAATTTCTGTGAAAGGTTTGATTTTCAGTTGATTTTGAGCAGCCAGATTAAGAACATCATGATACAGTTCGGGTTTGCATCCCCAGGTCCCGATCACCTGGGCATCAAATGCCATTAAATTACTGAGTCGTACATTTAATTTTTCAAGTGTAAATCCTACAATGGACAGTGTGCCGGCGATTCCTAATAAAGCATAGCCCAATTCCTGGCCAGCCTTTGATCCTGACATTTCATAAATCTTCCAACCATATTGTGGCGCATCGATTTCACGGCAAACACCTTTAACCCATTCCTTTACAGATTTGATATCCAATCCTTTGGAATTCAATATAGCCGTAATCCCGATCTCCGACAGCTGATCCAATCGCTCTTGAGAAATGTCAATTGCCACTACTTTAGCACCAAATAATTTCGCTAACTGGGCGGCATGAATCCCAACACCTCCCACACCGATAATTATCGCAAAATCACCTGACTGCAAGTTACTTTTTTGTAGGACCTGGTAAGGTGTTGAAATTGCATCCGCAATGATCGCCAACTCCGCCAAGGAATGATCTTTCAGAACGGTTTGCGGAACGGGGATCAGATTAGCCGAGGGCACTGAAATATAACGGGCAAAGCCACCATTGAAATCATTGCCTGGCATTTTTTGATTCTGGCAGATATTACTGCGCCCGCTTTTGCAAAGATTACAGTCTCCGCATGGCAGCACTGCCGGTACAATGATCGGTTTGCCTTTTAGATCATACGGTCCCTCAATGACAGTTCCACTTATCTCATGTCCTAGAACCAGAGGTAATTCATGGCGGGTGGGAACACCATAATGCCAGAAACTCAGGTCAGTATGACAGACCCCACAGCCGGCTACTTCCACCAATGCTTCATCATTACCGATTGGCGGAATGGGTAATTCTACTTTTTCGAAAGGTTGTCCAGTAGATCTCATTTGATAAGCACTGTTTATATTCACAATATTCCCCGAAAAAATCTTTTGTTCACAGACTTTACCTTATTGAATCGCATAACGATCAGGCGACACTCTGAGCGAGTAAAGCTGCTCCATTAGCCACAGCAAAAAGTGGTTCTGATGTAATTTGAACATCCAAACGTAAATTTTTCACCAGTAATTCTTGCATATACGGATGGTAGGTTACTACGCCTCCGCAGAGAAATACCGGTAAATCGGGTGGGATAGGCATTTTTCCAATTCGGTCCGTAATGGATAAATATATGCCCTGTGCAATATCCTCAATTGGTACTCCATCAAATTTCCATCCTAAAATTTCCGTTTTGGCAAAAACCGTACAGAAACTGTTTATTATTCTATTGGCGTTTGATTTTCGAGCCAGATCACTCATTTCCTCTATTTCCAACTCTGCTTTTTTAGCTATCTCAGTGATAAAAGCCCCCGTACCGGCGGAACATTTATCATTCATGTGAAAGTTCAGTACCTCCCCGCTGGCTCCACTCTCAATTATTTTTATGTCCTCGCCACCGATATCGATTATGCATTTGCGTTCCGGGTAAGATCGGGACACACCAATGGAAGCACAAATAAGTTCTGTTTTCTGCAAATCACCCTGATGACTGTTGCGGCCGTACCCTGTTGTACAGACTTTGTGGATGTTATATAAGTGATTTACGCTCGACAGTACATCATTGAAATTTTCTCGCCGCCGGCTTAAAGACGGTATAACCTGTTTGTGGATCATTGTTGAATTGTCATCTACAACAGCGAATTTAGTGTACGATGACCCCAGGTCGATCCCCAGGTAATGATGTATTTTTTGGGGCGAATTCATAACCGTATTATTCCTGTGATAACTCCAGCATATGGACGAGGGCTGTTACCGACTTATTCAGAGGAGTTGGTAAATAATGTTTTTTTCCATAGTCTACGATCTTTCCATTGAGCCAATCGATCTCGGTATGACGTCCTTCTTCCAGGTCAGTCAGCATTGAAGGACGGTGATGTCCGGCATTCTTCAGATAACTAATGCAAAAACGACGAAATTTCTTTCCAAGATCAATTCCTTCCCTTTCGGCTACAGTTACGGACTCATCGATAATTGTTTCAACTAAATCCAGAGTTTGGGGAAAATCCATTACATCTTTCATTGTTCGTCGAGTTATTGCACATATCGCACTCAAGGCAGCGTTCAAAATGGCTTTTTCCCAGACATAATCTTGAATATTGTCTGGAATTTCGGAATTCAAACCCGCCGAGTTAAGCAGATCACAAATTTGTTTTGCTAATTTTTCACCTTTTGGCGTTAATGCTGCGATGTAGTTAGGCGGATTAAAAAAGCTTACATGGACAGTATTTTTAGTAGCCATATTCCCGGCGTAATTAATCACCATACGCAGGACTCTCTCCTCACCGAATTCCCTCGATGGTGTCAATTCGTTATCGATCCCGTTTTGCGCACACATGATAAACATTTTTTCTGTGGCAATCTCCTTTAACAGGTTGGTAATCTTCTTCAAACTGGGTGTTTTTGTTGATATAATGACAAGATCCAGGTCATACATAGCCAGTTCCTGAACCGAGTAGCAAACATCCGGCATTTTAGCGTTCTTGTGCATGGCATGTTTTAACTGAATTCCGGATTTTTTTATTTCATCCACTTTTTTAGAATCAATATCACAGCCGATCACATGAGCACCTGCGTTAATCAGATGCACTGCCAGGGTACTCCCTACGGGACCCAGTCCGACTACACCGATACAAAGCTGTTTATTATTATTATTATTTTGCGGCACTGATAACCTCCCCATTTGAAGCCTCTGAAACAGAAATCTTCTTGAGAATTAATTGTTCAATAAAGGTCTCAATCCTGGTTTTTGTCTGCCCGTCGGAAAAAAATCGTAAATCATTGAGATCACCATCAATCTGCAGCGTATCAATACCGGTCTCTTCCCTTACTCGTTTTGGCAATCCGAAACGACTGTTGGTATTGTTGAAACAGGTTTTTGAGTCATGAAAAATGACTCCGTCAATATTAAAATCAGCTAACAAGGTTTTTAATATGGACAGTTTGGCATTCTCACCTCTATTAATAAATATCCTGGTGTAAGCGGCTGCCATTGATTCCAACGGTTTACGTGGATCAAAATCGTCAAACACCCAGCTGTTACAATAGGTGGAAGACACAACCGCAGCCTGGTTATTTTCAAATAGTTCCGACAACGAACGCAGACGCCCCCAAATCGGCATGCCATCCCAGAACAGACGAACATTATCTGATTGTATTGTTGCTTCCTGCTGTTCAACCCGTTTCAGTAATTCCTTCAATGTTTGTTCATAAAAATCAACACACTCCCTGGTCCCGCGCATGACGACGATTGGAGCCATGAGGATACAACCGTCGAAGAATGTTAAAGGCGCCGGGCTATTCTTCGCTGTAGCAAGCACTTCTTGCCATAGTTGGGTGCCTTTTTGACTCTGTACCATGATCTCAACGAGTTGTTCTTGATCAAGGCGTTTTCCAATGATTTTTTCTCCCTGGTCGATAAGATTTTGGAATTGATAGCGCACATGTTCGATATGTTCTATTGTCACATCCTCCAAATGTCGTGGGGCATAAATTCCAAATATCGGACAATTAAATTCCCGTCCGAAAAAATTGAACCACTCTCCAACCTCTCGGCACTGGTTTGTATTATAAACAATTAGATCCGGTTTAGGGATAGACGGCAGACCATATGCTTTTGTTAAAGGTGTTTCACGCATTAACCAGGCTCCAATGTCCGAAGTCAGATAGGAGCAAATTTCACTATGATAACCGATTTGATGGGCTTTGGGAATATATCTCTGAGCTGTACGGGAAGCTCCCAGAACAGCACCATGATTCTCAGGGAAATAGACCCGAAATCCCAGAGCTCTGAGAATTTCCGCCGGTCCGGCACTGGTGCACCATGCCAAGGGCGAGCGAAGATCGGTATAATAGTCACTCAATAAAGACCTTAACTGCTCTTGTGACTGCAATCTCGCCATATTCAATCCAATTTCAACACGTATACTTTTTCGGGCAATGTTTCATGATCACCATACAAATAATCAATGTTTGCTTCGTACGCATTCTCAATTACATTCGGCGCCAGTTTCATGGAAGGCGTTAGCTCCTCTTTTTCAATACTGAGACTATGATCGATCAGCATCGCTGATTTCAAGCGGTAATATTTAAGATCCATACTGTTATTTGAGATTCTCAGACATTTTTCCAAGCAATTTACCAATTCATTAATATTCTTTGGACATTCACAATCTTTCTTTCGATGAGATTCATCCACTACCTGCGAAAACATATTTTTATTTGGAAATAATAGCGCTACGGGATAATCACGATCCCTGCCTGCCACATATGCTTGTGCCAGGTAGGTACAATCTTTTAAAATCAGATTTTCAATTTTTGACGGTGCCACTTTTTTTGCATTACTAAGTTTGAAGATTCGATCTTTCCGTGAAATCAGACGCAGACCTGTTTCTGTAATTTCGCCAACATCCCCAGTTGCGAACCAGCCATCTTCTGAGAGAGTTTTTTTTGTTGCTTCGGAGTTTTTAAAATAACCTCTCATAACATTCGGACCATGGACCAGTATTTCTCCATCATCGGCAATTTTTATTGCCACACCAGGGATTGGTTTGCCGACCACTCCCGATTCGCGGGGAACAAACGGGTCAGTTACTGTACAGCAGGGTGATGTTTCTGTGAGTCCCCAGCCCTCAATTACCGGGATATTGCGATCTTCAAATATATCTGAAATATTTTTTGGCAGCGGTGCGGCAGCGGTGAAAATGAAACGCAGGCCACTTTGGAAAATCAATTTTTCGATTTCTCTATCCTGCCGAATAAGAGTGACGATCTCTTGATACACTCGTGGTACGCTGAAAAAGACCGTGGGGTGAATTTTTTTCCAATTCTCGAGCAGCAACCTGATATTCTTCCCAAAACCGTGTTCCAGGGAGAATACTGCGCCATTTGTAATCGCGGCATATTTTTCAAAAATTCCACCAAAGCTGTGATGCCAGGGTAGATACGACAAAAATCGATCATTATGACTCAGTTGCCATAAGGTTCGCATTGCAGACTGCTGCGAGAGGATGTTACCATGAGTCAATTGGACACATTTCGGTTTCCCCATTGTTCCGGACGTATACATCATAAGGCAGATCTCATCAGAAGCAACATTAGTACCTGATATGGTTGATGAATTTTCAGGTGAAGATAAAAGGTCTGAAAAAGAAACCAGATTATTATTATTGTTTTGAACTTTAGACAGCGATTCAAAATGAATAATCGTTTCATAGGATTCTGGAGAAGATAATTTATCATATTGGTCTTGATCAGCGACGACCACAAAGTGCGGATCACAAAATTGAACCAATGCTTCAGCCCTTTTTGGAGCATAACCGGCAAAAATTGGGACAGTAACAGCACCCATAGCCATTACCGCCAATTCTACTTCAAGCATCTCTTTTCTATTAGGTGAAAGGATTGCCACTCGATCACCGGGTTTACAGCCTTTATTACGTAAAGCGTGTTGTATTTTTATCACATCTACCTTGAACTGCTTCCATAAAAGCGGTACGAAAACCTCATTATGCACTTCCTGGTATACCGGATAATCACCATAGAGCTTGGCATTTTCGTTAAGAACATTAGCCAGATTCTTATGGTATTCCGGAAGTGACAAATCAGCACGAAGAGTATTTGCGGCTGTCATGCCTGGTTCTCCAATAATTTAAAGTGGCGAAAACCTCCCCATAACGCCGCACCGATTGCTCCCGTAGCATAACAGTCCTTGGCTGCAAATATTTCCAATCCCAAACCGCGCTCTTCATTCAACTCACGAATTGCAGCAATCAAGCCAATATTCTGCGCCATCCCACCGGTAAGTGCAACGGGTGATTCTGCTTTAAGTTTGCTGAGCAGTTTAATGATTCTCCGTGCGATGGACTGGTGGATACCCTTAATAATGTCCTGTGTTTCAATCCCCTGTGAAATCATATTAATAACGTCTGTCTCAGCCAGAACGGCACAGATTCCACTGGTCCTGGAAGGATTAGTCGATTGAATCGATAATGGCCCTACATCATCAATAGTAACACCCAGGTACCTGGTAATGTTTTCCAGAAATTGACCGGATCCGGAAGCGCATTGGCCGGTCATATTATATTTTTGCACCCGGCCATTTTTTTCCAGGGACATAACACGACAAAACAAAGCACCCATATCCACCACTGTTCTTACCTTAGGATGATGAAAATAAGTACCGCGTGCGTGCGTGGTCATGCTGTAGAAATGGCCACGTTTTTGACTAACAAGCTCGCCCTCACCGGTAGAGGCTACATAAATTAAGTCCTCAAAAAGAAGATCATGCTGTTTCAGTAAGCTTTGCACAGAATTGTCTATAAGAAATGAAGGATTCCGCTTGCGGATCTTCTCATTAAGAATATCCACAATGATCGGTTTTGAACTGTATTCGACAAGAGCCAATTTGATAGAACTGCTGCCGACATCTATGCCAAGTGTAAAGACGGTATCATGTTTATTTTTATCTTTCATAGATGATACATTCCAGTCATCTGATTTTTTCCCTGACACTAAACAATGCCGCACCCAGAGCTCCCATAAAAATTGAATCATGATGACAGTTGATTTTCAGGTCTCCATAATTTTGTTTGACCATTTGGCTTACATATTTTATAACAGCCGGATTACGCGCCACTCCTCCAGTGAATGTAAATTCATCACGAACGCCCCCCGAACGTGCTAATAGTGCGAAAGCTCGCTGTACTATTGCTTTGTGCAATCCAGCAAGTATATTCTCTTTTTTTTCACCAAGATTAAGATGCTCTCGCAATTCAGCTCCAGCAAAGACCGTACAAGTACTGCATATATTGGTTTCAAATTCAGCTTCCATTGCCAATGGTCCTATTTCACCAACACTCATGCTCATTTCATCAGCAATATACCCCAAATACCTTCCACACCCGGCAGCGCAGCGATCATTCATCTGAAAACTTGTAACCAGACCATTTTTGTCGACCTGGATTGCTTTTGTATCCTGGCCACCAATATCCAGTACGGTCTTAGTCTTTGGAAAATATACATGTGCGCCCATGGCGTGGCAGAGAATCTCCGATTTTATGTGATGTTGCTCAAAAGGAAGCAACTGTCTGCCGTAACCGGTACCAATATAATCCTTTGGTTCCAAAGATATTTTTTCTACCTCTTCCAGGTACTTCATAAGTCGTGATCGATGCCGTTGCATGCCCTCTGGGAGAAGATCGATAGCGGTTAAAGTTAATTCTGCAAAATCAAATTTGATCATTTGATTCTCTACAGGCGTAATGGAACGATCGAAAATAGCTATTAACTGATCAAAAAGGACCCTGTTGACACCTTCAATTGACTTAATATAAGCAACACTGAACAGGTCCCGGAAAAATTCTGAGGTCATCGAAGTTTTCCCCTCAAAGAATTTTTTTCGCGTATCTTCTTCGATATATTCAGCTGATTCTTTTAATATTGAAAGAATTTTTTTCCGTAGATCCTCATCTTTGATTTGATTTGCCTGTTCAGTCATTTTCTCTAACAGTTTTTCAAACCGGGATTTAAACTGTAAAAAATGAAACCTGTACTCCAGCTGCGGAAGTACGTTTTTTGAGTCAATTTCAGATTGATCATCCTTTGCCAGTTTATTGTAGACTATTGTAAATCGTGAATTGAACTCAGCTTCCATGCGGGCGATTTCCGCTGCTACTTCGTAATTTGCACGGGTATTGGTAATTCCCCTTCCGATGATCCGATTATGCTCATCGATTATTATTGCTTTTGATGTTGTGGAGCCAAGATCGATTCCCAGGAATATTTTCATGACCGTACTCCAGCATATTGGCTTCTCTGTTCCAACATTTGAAAAAAGGAATCGAGACGGTTTTTTATATTCGAATAAGAATAATAGCGTGGGTCCACAAGGTCGGTCTCGATAAACCCAACCGGTATTTCAAGGCGTTTTTCCAATTCCCGCATTATCACCAGTTGCCCGGCCGAAAATGAATTACAACTCTTGATTGAATTCACCAGAAATCCGTCCACATGATAATGATTGATCCATTTTTCAAGTAAATCAACACGTTGAGGCAAATTCCGATTCGTATAACAACCCAAACAATACTCCGCCAGACTCCCCAGAGGATCTTTGGATGAATGACGGAATCCGTCATCATAAACACCCCCAACTTTCGTGTAGGATGAACTCACAAAAACTGCCCCCAGATCATAGAAAATCTTCCAAAACTTCCTGAAATGAGTCCAGTTAGGTGGACCTTCCACAACCAGCCGAAATTTTTCTTCCTTAAGGGTTCCTTCAGGGGTGATTGGTCCGAGACCATTAATAAGGCGATAGTTCACTTCCTTTAATAATTCCTCATAATAATCAACACAAGCCTGGCTGCCTCGGAATGCAGTGAAAATCGGACCGATATAGTAAACACCTCCAAAATATGCATCAATTGGAGACGGTTTATTCTTGGCGGCATCGAAAACTTCTACCAGCAGGTCTTCGGCTTGAGCGGATAAATCCATTT
Organism: Fidelibacterota bacterium; assembly: GCA_036476435.1. Lineage (GTDB taxonomy): Bacteria > Fidelibacterota > Marinisomatia > Marinisomatales > JAHJCW01 > JAZGBQ01. Next base: position 2,845 of record JAZGBQ010000251.1, on the reverse strand, counting down.
TAGCATTTAATTTATCAGGATCATAGCTCCTTCCGCTCACTCGCTCTAGTTTTGGAATGACCTCTGTTTCAAGTTGAGATTTGATATACTGAACGGCATTAGACTCAATTTTTCCTGACTCCTGGTAAGGAATATGGAGCATTGCTATTTCAGCATCAGGATAGAGGTGTCTAAGATTCTCAAACCATTTCATGAAAACAAAGCATCCGGTATAGCTCAACAGCAGCAGATCCGGTGGCGGAAGCCGTTTGCCAGTCGGTCCGATATTGTCCTGTAGCATCATGCCAATATCACACTTCACATAAGAGCAGACATCTTCTGGAAAACCCATTGCTTCAGCTTCACGGATAAAATTGCCGGACTTTTTTCGCATCCCGGATTGCAGTGAATTTATTTCTGGATAGAGGGGCAGCATATCAAAGGTGGAGATCAATTCCGTCAAATTACCTGGCACGAAAGTATAGACTACTTTCTTACCGGTCATATGAACTTGCGACAGTTCAATAAAATGGTCAGCCAGCATTTGTTTTTGCTGGATCATACTATTTTCTTTTTGAACGGTCATGCTACTCCCATAGTTTTATCATATCAGCAAAGGTGCCAGCCTGTTCTTTTATGACATGAAATTGTCCCAGATTTTCATGATATTGAAAATTAAAATGTCTGATCTTATGTCTGTCCATTGCTTGTTCCAACTGCGGTCGGTCCAAGAGGGCCGGATCGCAAAAACTGGGGGCGCAGAACACAACACCATCAGCGTCGTGCTTCTTAACCTGTCGTGCAAGGTGATCTCCTTTCGGATCATCCCCGTCATATACGGACGAAGAAAAGATACTCGTATTGAGGTATGCCTCAACCAACGCGTCAATTGGATCGTCTGTGGTACCTGGAATTGTATCGGTTATCCAATTCATATTCAGCTGGAAATCATCTTCAACAATATAACAGCCTGCGTTTTCAATAGTCTTGATCAGTCCAATAGGAGGCTGTTCGCAAAATGATCCCGAAATGACCACCCTTATCTTGTCCTGGGGATCAACATTTACCTTTTCAAGACTGGTAAGTATTTCTTCAAGGTATTTATTATGGTCTTCTACAGACATTATATGACCAGCTCGCTGGATCAGGTAATAATCCACCGCTGAAATTTTATGTGGAAACTCACTGCGATATTCAGCAAACATTTTTATGAGACGACGATTATCATTATATAGTATAATGGATTGATTCAGATCACCAATACCGGTATGGATTCCATTCATTTTTTCCAGATCACTTGCTAATCGCTTTAATTCACTGTGATAAAAATTCCCGCCAACATTCTTGTCAAAATTTTGTGGAAAGTCAAGATAGCGGATCAGTTTCCGGTTCAGTTCAAGCATGAAGATTCCAGATAAATTCCTGATCACATCGCAGATGGAAGGGAAAATGAATCCGTCAAAATCCTTTAGATTTCCGCCTTTCAGAAGCTCGATAACTGTTCGTGGCAGATGACAGATATATGACTGAAAAAAGGCATCGCCTTGAACAACCGGAATGCGGTCTCCGGCACCAAAAATTCCAACTGGTAGCATACCGGCGGCGTGAATGATTTCCCGGGGAATGTAAACTGGTAAAAATCCGATAACACGGCGCGAAGAATGTTTCTGTTTCCATTTACTGACATAAGAGAATGTAAAATCTTCGAATAATGTTCGAGCCCTGATCAGATTCTCTGAAAAATCATTTGGCATCGCTGGAATTCCGACCATTAGCGTTAGACCAAATCCGATTCAATAGAGTGCGAAACTCCTGTAACTCCTTCCCGGATAATACGCTCACTAATTCTCCGTCAACCTCGTTGGCCAAATTATCGATATCCAAAAGCAGTTTTCGTCCTTTTTCCGTAAGATATAAACGGACAACCCTTCTATCAGCAGTGGTACGTTTTCTTTCAACCAGGTTATCTTTTTCCAACCGATCGGCCAGCCCGGTTATTGCAGGCTTATCGAGAAAAACTTTATTCCCGATTTCTGATAAAGATAATCCATTGTTTTCCAGCAGCGCACTTAGAACGGTATGCTGCGATGAAGTGATCTTAAATTTCACTAACCTGGCGTCCAGTTTTTTCTTCATGGATCGCGCAGTCCGGACACATAAGAAGCCCGTGCTTTCTTCAATTGATGACAAAGACATGTTAAAATTTCCTGATATTGGACATGAATAAGTATTTCCTTTTACAACAGGAATTATAATACGAAATATAGTTCGTATGCAAATTATTTATATGTTAACTAATTTTATTTTATTTTAATAATTGTGATATTTAGATCAAACCGATATACCAGTTAACTCCCATCACCTCTCTCGAGGGATTCTAATTCTACTCCTCTTTCAGTGTAATCGAAAATGGAAAAACCGTTGAAAAAATGGATTTGGTTGGGAATCAATCTCTATTGTTTGGATGAATCGACATACCTTAAGGGGGCAAGGGATTTTAAGAACCGTAAGAAAGTTAGTTATATTCTATAATATCAGGATTTATCGCTGCGGTCGATAAGCGGTATTACTAGATTTTTGTATCCTGTGTCAGGTTGCTAACCTAAAGCCATCTCAATGTGTTTTATTAGTGTGTTTCCTCGAACAGGTTTTGTAAAAAAGTTGTTACATCCCGCCTCAATGCATTTTTCTCTATCAAAAACAAAGGCGTGTGCGGTCACTGCAGTTATGATAACCTTATTCCATTTATCATTCTCTCGGATATATCTTGCCAGAACTAGTCCGTCTTCATTTCCTTTTAACGATAAATCCAGAAGCACTAATTCGATCTTATCTTTCTTCAAATACTCTTTTGCACTTGAAACAG
>JAZGBQ010000250.1:0-5452 GCA_036476435.1 Fidelibacterota bacterium | reverse complement strand
CTCCCTTTAGCCATCACAGTCCTGCCAATGATGAGACTGGGCCGATCTATCACTTTCGCGGTCTGGATCGCATCTCGTATCTCTTCATGGTCATGGCCATCAATAACCTGCACATGCCAACCAAGACCTTCAAATACAAGCGACGGATCTGTAGAATCTGAGCGATCGGTCATACCGGAGATCTGAGCCTTATTGGAATCATAAAGCGTGATAAGTTTATTTAATTTCCAGTGACCGGCAAGCGCTGCGGCACCCAGAGAGACGGGTTCTTGTAGATCACCGTCGCTGGCAAGAACATACGTAAAATGTTGAAACAACTCACCAGAACCAGGCTTTTGCTGATCCATAACTGCCCGAAGTTTAACCTCCGCCAATGCCATACCTACAGCCATGCCCATCCCCTGCCCTAAAGGTCCGGTCGTTGCCTCAACTCCGGGAACTTCCACTTCAGGGTGTCCCGGCGTACGGCTATTCATCTTTCTGAATGACATAAGATCATCTATTGCAAGAAATCCTTGTAAATAAAGCAGGCTGTACAAGAGCATTGATTCGTGACCAGCAGAAAGGACAAATCGATCACGTGCAACCCAATCGGGATCATCTGGATTATATTTTAAGAATTCGGAAAATAGTATATAAGCCATATCAGCAGAAGATAAAGGACCGCCGGTATGTCCCGAATTGGCTTTCCGTACACCATCGAGAATCAGGCCTTTAATGACGTTAACGGTATACAAATCCCGGTCTTCAGCAGACCATTCATCAAACTTTTTCAGTTCTTTGAACACTCTCATGAAGTGTGCACTGCTCTTAGATCCCTGATGGCCTGGATCGGATCACGGTCCTCAAAAATTGCAGACCCGGCAACTAAAATATCCGCACCGGCTGCAATCACCTCGGGAGCCGTGGAATTATTTATTCCTCCATCGACCTCAATAGCAATTTGTTTTCGCAAGTTTTTTGCGAGCAGCACTTCGTGCAGTTCGTTGATTTTTTGAATAGAGCCTGGTAGAATCACCTGGCCACCGAAACCCGGTTCCACCGTCATAACCAGAACCATATCTATATATTCCAGATAATCAATCAGAGCTTCAACGGGTGTTGCTGGTTTCAATGATAATCCTACTTTTACGCCACTTGATCGAATCTTATCAATGATCTTCAACGGTTGGTTTGATGCTTCAATATGAAAAGTCAGATTATCCGCACCGGCAGCAACGAAAGGATCGACCAGGGCCAACGGGTTGGATACCATCAAATGAACATCCAGAAATAAATTCGTATGGGGTCTTAGCCATTTTACAACGACTGGACCAATGGTGAGATTCGGCACAAAATGCCCATCCATAATATCAATGTGTACTCTGTCCGCTGCGCCATTCTTACAGATCTCAAGAACGGATTTCAGGTCAGCAAAATCAGCTGATAAAATGGAAGGTGCAATTTGTATTGTCTTATTCATATCGATAAAATACGCAATAATTTGTTCTGCACCAGTTACTACTCGCTAATAATGTTATCAAAGCGCTTCAAAAGTTTCGTTACCGTATGTTTACGTACAATAATAATCAGATTATTTCACAACTTGGTTTAACCCCCAATCATTGATCGAAATTAACGTTTCATGCAGACATTATTCCATGTTGATTTTGTACACGATTGTCAAACATTATTAATAACTTTCCAGGTTTTTAGGGAATAATAATGACAGAGAAAAAAGAAGATCACAGGTTTTACGATGACACTGATTTCCTGTATGGACCGGATGCACGATCCATCAGGATTTTAGCCGAATATCTAGGACCTAAATCACGTTTCAACCAGAACCGTATCGAAGATACGATTGTCTTTTTTGGCTCGGCACGAATTTGCTCTCATAATAAAGCCAGATCCAATTTAAAAAACGCACCTGATGGAATATCTGAAAAAGAAAGAAAAAAACTAGAACATGATCTTGAATTTAGCAAGTACTATGAGTCAGCTAAACAGCTTGCCAAGAAACTCACACTTTGGAGTAAAAAACTTAAGAACAGAAAACACCGGTATATCATCACCTCAGGAGGGGGTCCGGGGATCATGGAAGCGGCGAATAAAGGTGCTTCGGAAGCAAAGGGACTGGCTATAGGATTAAATATCACATTACCATTTGAGCAGTCTGGAAACCAATGGATTACCCCCGACCTTAACCTGCAGTTTCATTACTTCTTTATGAGAAAATACTGGATGGCATATCTGGCGAAGGCGCTGGTCGTTTTCCCAGGTGGTTATGGTACCCTGGATGAATTGCTCGAGCTATTAACACTGATTCAAACTGGGAAAATAAAGAAATCAATTCCAGTTGTTCTATTTGGTTCGGAATTCTGGTCAAACGTGATAAATTGGGATTATCTGGTGCAAATGGGAACGATCCATAAAGATGACCTGGATCTGTTCTTCATTACTGATTCTGTTAGTAAAGCGTTTGAGTATATCACAAAAAAGATCACAGCTGCCAATTTCAGAGGACCGAATTTTTAATGATAACACTGGAGGAATTAGTACTATGACTGAACGATGTGAATGGCCGTCAACAGATGAATTAATGATACAATATCATGATGATGAATGGGGCACTCCCGTTCATGATGATCAAAAGTGGTTTGAGTACATTACACTTGATGCATTCCAGGCCGGTTTGAGCTGGGCAATTATCATGAAAAAACGGGAAGGCTTCAAATTAGCATTTGATCAGTTTGACCCCGAGAAAATAGCAACATACAATGAAAATAAAATCCAGGAATTGATAGCTAATCCTGAGATTATTCGGAACCAGCTAAAAATTCGATCAACGGTAAATAACGCTAAGCGTTTTCTCGAAGTGCAGCAGGAATTCGGAACATTTGATAATTATATCTGGAATTTTGTGGATGGCAAATCGGTGGTCAACAACTGGGTCTCTATGGACCAGGTACCGGCCAGTACGGAATTATCAAATCGAATGAGTAAAGACCTTATTAAACGGGGCTTTAAGTTTGTGGGCACAACAATCTGTTATGCATTCATGCAGGCCGGCGGGATTGTAAACGATCACATAGTGAAATGTTACCGATACACCCAATTAACCGGATGAGATTATTTAGTTGATCCAGCTATTTAAGTTTTGTATAAAGACCTATCAGTTCCGTTCAGCCAGTAGGTTTTTGGGGATTAATTGATTAATTCGAAAGCCGCTTCAAAGTCGATTACCAACACATTATTATCTTGAGTAACTGAAATAACATCGGCATCCAGGTAATATTCACCAAGACTGCCGCTGTGTGCGCCAATTGATATTTGATTTGATGTATTATCATCATTATTCGGCATTTTCCATGATACAACGATCAATGCATAGTCACCAAATGCTACATCCGTGAAATCGTAGTTATAAGAACCGTTCACCAGATCATCTTGTGTGATGCTGAAAAAGGCATATGGAGCTCCGGTTGGCAGCCAGTTAACATTTAAGGATACTGCCACCTGTCCATCTTCGGGCCAGTCACCTAAAAAGGTTATGGTACCCATAATTTGCCCTGATTCAGGCTTATTTTCCTCGGCTTTCGTGTCCTCACAACCAAGGATCACAAAGATTGCTACAAAAATCATTATTAGAATTGTTGAAATTTTACCTCGCATTAAGAATCACCTTTAGTTACCCTTGATTATTGATGTTAATGTTATAAGCCAGGTTCTGCCTGGCATTGGAAAATCTTGTATCAACTCATATTCCAGGTCGAAAATATTCTGAATTTTAAAAGAAAGTTCTAAGGATCCGAAAGATTGTCTCATAATACCATCAACTGTAAATACCGCAGGAAGTGTCTTGATCGGAAAACGAACCCGGTTACCTTCTACGACATAATCACTACTTAGAAAATCCTCATAACTCTGAGAGCCAATATAACGTCCGCTGAGCCCTATGCTGCCGAATTCGCCGGATAGATCCAGTTGGGCATTGATCTTGTGATGGGGACGATAAAGAATGGGAGCGGAATGATCAAAATCATCCATTTGTAAATACGTATAATTTCCGGAAAAGGAAAAACCCCAGTCAGTCCGCATGTTCCAGGTGAATTCGGTCCCATATCCCTGCACGCCATCCCTGTTGATCGCTTTCACTGGTATGGCATAAATGAAATCGATCATCTCGCTGTACCGATTGTAGTACAGGTTTAATCCCCAAAATAAATTTTTTGTATGGGAATGTTCGTAGCCAAATTCGACCGACCAGACCTGTTCCGGATGCAGCGTCGGTGTTCCCTGGAAAAAAAGGCCGTAATTTGATTCAAACAACAGGAAAAGTTCCGATATTGACGGTGCACGAAAACCCTTGTTCAGTGATAAGTGGAAAGTTCGTTTACCTTCATGATTGTAAACAATATTGAATTTTGGTGAGACATCTGTAAACTCCCTTGTGGTATAACTGGAACCAGGATTAACCGAGCGATAATCAAAGCGTAAACCGCTTCCAAGGCTCCAACCCTGCCCAAGGGCATATCTTGTCTGGACAAATACAGCACCTGAGAACTGCTGAAGTGATTCGTATATGGGATTAAGCACCGTCACTTCAGATCGATCCAGGCTCGATTCAATCCCTGAAAGGATCACCCATTTAGTCGATCTTGTAAATAATAGCTCTGAGCGCCCTGCGATCGAGATGTCGTTATACCTTGTATCCTCACCAAGTTCAAGCAGGGGTGTGTCACTACGGTCAAAATAATTAGTCTGATATCGATTTACAGATCCTGATGCGGTTAGGGCGATGCCTGGTAAAATCGGATAATAGAAATGTGACTGAAAATAACCTGAGACTCGTTTTGATCGTCGGTATGAGATAATGTCAGGGTGCTCACTGGTCTGAAAACCAGGATGACCTGTGCTTGATACAGTTCCGATTCCAGTCAGTGTGAGAGTCCGGCCGGCCGGTCCATTATAATGCAATTTGAATAATCCGCGAACATTTTCATAATCTGAGTTAAAACGAAATCCTACTGATTTGAAACTATAAATACTGGATCCAAATGAAAATTTTCCAGCTGAAAATCCGCTCTTAATCCCAACCCGATAAGTGTCATACGTTCCAACGCCTAACTCCGAGGACAACTCAGTAGCTTTTCCCGGAGTTTCAGTAATGATATTGATAACCCCGCCCATGGAATTGTGACCATACAAAGATGATGCGGGTCCATGGACGACATCAATACGCTTGACGTTTTCCAGGGGAAGGGCATTCCAATCGGGTGCACCGGAATTGGGTATCTGGACCGGGAAGCCGTCTAACAAGACCAGGACCCGGTTATTGTATCCTCCCGGTTTATAATCCGAAGAACCGCGGATGGATACATTCACATTCCTTCCAAACTGGTGGGCCATTTGTACATCTACCCCTGGAATATCCTGTAGTAATTCCGACAACGTCTCAATCTTTTCGGAG
>JAZGBQ010000025.1:0-7909 GCA_036476435.1 Fidelibacterota bacterium | reverse complement strand
CGATACTTACCGGAATCAGTAAAACAGGATCTTGATGAAAATAAACCAAACGGATTCAAAAAAGAAATTGAAGGTGTATATTATTTAAATCGCAACAATATTTATATTGATGAAGATGTTAATATTTTACCAGGTGTAGTGCTTGATGCTACAGCTGGCCCGGTGATCATCAAACGCGGCGTTACCATTAATTCATTCTCATTGTTAAAAGGACCTGTCGTAGTTGGTATTGACAGCATAATTGCCAGCCATTCTCAGATCAACAGCAGTATAATCGGCCCTGTATGTAAGATTGGTGGAGAAGTGAACCAGTCAATATTTCAGGGTTGGAGTAATAAGATACACGATGGTTATTTAGGGAACGCGGTCATTGGTAAATGGGTCAATTTTGGGGCGGGCAGCACAAACAGCAATTTAAAGAATACTTACCAAAATGTGGTTATGTCCGTTCATGGAAAAAAGGTGGACACGCACTCATTACATGTGGGATCTTTTGTTGGAGATTATTGTTCATTTGCGATAGGAGTGAGATTGAACACAGGTACTATAATTGGTCCCGGGAGCAGTATTATCTCTTCGGAATTTCCACCTAAGATTGTTCCACCATTCACATGGTTTATAAATGGCAAGTTACGGCAAACTGGTTTCGCAAAATTTCTGGAAACTGCAGAAGTAATAAAAAAACGACGGGATCAACAGCTGTCAGAATCGGAAAAAATTCTACTGGAGCGCATATATAACCGCATTGATACAAAAAATTAATTCTTCAACTAAATATTGACCTAACTAAAACTCACGATTATATTATCGCCCAATTCTAGAGGATTTTATTAATGCTTGAAGGAATTATTTGCCCCCAATGTGAAACTCCGTTGATTGAAGAAGATATTCAAGAGTCTCTGGTTTGTCCCCATTGCAAAACTGACCTTAAAAGCCGTAATTACCTTGATTTTTTAGAATACCTTATGACCAACGGAATTGTTGATAATCTGGATTTTTTCGATGCAGAAGTTTATAGTGAAGATATTGAACGATTAGAACCGGACGAGGAAAAAGATGTTGATCCAGCAAAATTCGAAAAACGCAAAGAGGTGTTCAGTCTTTACGAAAATGAAATGGTGAAATTAAGTGAAGACAATAAGGATGCCCCCTCGGTTATTGAAGAATTCAAAGGTCTTGAGGAAGATTGGGAAGAGTTCAATCAACGGGAGTTTGAAAGTTTTTAATTTTTAAATAGAGAATAAACCATATGGATCAAAAATCACCGAAGAGGAAAGTTCAACAAATAAATCTGGAATTAGATGAAAAAATCAGTTCCGGCGAATACTCCAATTTTGTTCTGGTTACACATTCCCCGGCTGAATTTGTCATGGATTTTACACGCATATTACCTGGTGTACCTAAAGCTAAAGTACATTCCCGAGTAATTATGGCACCACCCCACATTAAATCTTTTTATCGTGCCCTTGGGGATAATATAAAGAAATTCGAAAATAAAAACGGGGAGATAAAATCTCCAGGAAGTGATGGTTTCTCAGAATTCGGCGTCAAGCCGCCCGACTTATCCACCCCGAATTAATCAGCCAACGATATTCTATTCGATCTCAACTTCGCTGTCACTGACATCGATTAATTCTTCGTCCTCATACCAAACCCATTGACGTCCGCGTTTCAACTCACGCATTTTAATTATAACCCAGGCACTTATCATCATCCAGGCTATTCCATACCCAAATAGCCCGCCAAATATGACGTCACCCGGGTAATGCACACCAACGTATACTCGACTGAACGCAATTATGGACGCTCCACTGAACAAATATACTTTCCATTTACGGAAGAAGTATCCCAGTACGACTGATGCAGAAAACATGTTCGCCGCATGATTGGATACAAACCCGTATTTTCCTCCTTTTGAAACCAGTAAATTGATATTCTCAAGCAGGGCGTGTGACGGACGAAGTCGGCCAACCCATGGTTTAATGATTTGAGCCGCCAAAACGTCAGTCAATACCACTGCAAGAATTAGTAGAATGACGGCAATTCTACCCCTTTTCTTACCAAAGAACAATAATCCGATGGGGAACAGAATCATGGGGATAATCCAGTTATCCTCTTCCGTGATAATAGGCATGATCCAATCAAAGAATGCATTTGACATCGAACCGTTAATAAATTGAAAAAAGATTTGATCAACATTTATTAGCCAGGTCAACATAGGATCCCGTTATTTAATGAGTGTTTCAAAAGAATTGATTCATATATTGCGCTGTCCAGAGACCAAGGAAGTGCTCGTGGAAGCGTCCGAGTCTCTCATCACAAAAATTAATGAGGCTATTGAAAAAAAAACAGTCTATTATCGGAATAATTTACCTGTACTGGTGAGAATAGATGGTGGGTTACTTCGATCTGATGGAAAATTTTTATATCCTGTCAGGGAGGATATCCCAATACTTCTGGTTGACGAATCTATCGTTTTAGATGATGCTTATTCAGAAAATACGGTTACTAAATAAAAAGACTTGCCGCGTGAATAGCGGAGATATAACTTTAGTTACATTTTCAAGCAGGGAAAAATTTCGACAAAGACTGGTTGTTCCCCCGCTCCCAGGCTTTTGAATTGGACCCTGCTTGTCTTTTATATAGTATCAATTCATCTGTTCTGGTCTGATGTTTAATGGAATTGGATACAATTCAATGTAATTTATCAGGTCAAAATAAGGTTGGTAACCTGAGCATAATGAGTAAGTATTTCTGCTTTTACGGTTGTGATCAACCTGTAGTACAATTAACACAGACCAACAAACCGGCTTATGGCTTACTTGTATTTTTCTTTAATAATAATGTTTTTTCAAAATATATAGGAGTTGGGAAATGAAAATCGGCGTCCTATTAAAACAGGTCCCCGGATCAGAATCCAAACTGCGTGTGAATCAAGATGGTAACTGGGTGGAGGAGGAATCACTGAATTTTGAGATAAATGAAAGCGATTCATATGCCTTGGAAGAAGCATTGCAGATTTATGAAAAAAACGGTTCCCAGGGAGAAGTTGCAGTAATAAGCATGGGACCTGATCGAACCCCCAAGGTTATACGTGAGGCCCTGGCCAAAGGTGCCCATCGAGGTATCCACATTGTTGATACGATGCCCTATGAGACGGACCCGTTTTTTATTGCCAGTATTCTAGCAAAAATTGTACAGGAAACAGCCTTTGACCTGGTTTTAGCAGGACTGCAGTCAGAAGATTTGGGCACCGGACAGACAGGTGTGATACTGGGCGAATTATGTGGAATGTCAACTGCGACGTTGGTCATGGAAACAGATCTTCAAAATGATAAAATCAGAGTGAAGCGAGAATTGGAATCGGGTTGGTTTCAATGGGTGACGATGAATCTGCCGGCCTGTATCACGATCCAATCAGGGATTAATCAGCCGCGGTATGCATCCTTGAAAGGAATTATGGGTGCCAAGAAAAAAGAAATAAAGACCATCTCAAAGGCAGATCTGATACCATCCCTTGGCCCCCTTCAGACAATTGATACTATTTATATACAGAAAAAAGACTCGACCACGCAGATGCTTGAAGGCGATACGAACGAAGTTGTATCAAGACTTGTGAATATCTTCAAAACCGATATTAAAGTGTTATAGGATACCCATGGATATTTTAGTTGTTCTGGAAGAATCAAAAAGCAAGATCCACCGCGCCAGCCTGGAAGCAATCGTTGCAGCTCAAAAAATAGCGGAGGATCTAAGCCTTAATATTGCTGCTCTAGTTATTGGGTCAGATATAGCAAATCTGTCAACTCAGGCAGCGAATCTGGGGATCAGCGAAGTAGTGACAGTTAACCATGAAATGTTGTCAAAATATAATGCAGATACCTTTGCTGAGACATTAATACAGGTCATTGAGATTGAAGGACCCAGTTACATTTTTTGCGGCCACACTTATCAGGTTCGCGATTATCTACCTAAAGTCAGCGCACTAACTCAGAAACCACTGATAACGGATGTTGTAGGATATCGGGTTGAAGACAACCAATTGATCTTTTCCAAGCAAGTGTTTAATGGTAAACTTTCCGCAGATATTATAACGAAAACGGATCCGCCGATATTAATCAGTTTTCAGGCAGCAGCCTTTTCTGCAGACGACCTGGGTACTGGTAATTCATCAGTGCGTCCTTGTAACATTACCCTGGATCAAAAATTGGTGAAAACAGAATCTGAGGAGCCTTTCCAGGAAACAGCCGGGGATGTTGATTTGTCAGCAGCAAACATTATTGTTTCAGTCGGCAGAGGAATCGGAAAAAAAGAAAATATGGCAATTGTTGAAGATCTGGCCAGCGCATTAAACGGAGAAATTGGTTCTTCCCGACCGATCGTTGATGCCGGTTGGTTACCAAACTCACGGCAGGTGGGAAGCTCCGGTCAAAGTGTAACTCCAACACTCTACCTGGCACTGGGTATTTCTGGTGCGATTCAGCATATTGTTGGGATGAAAGGATCGAAGAATATAGTAGCGATCAATAAAGATCCTGACGCACCCATCTTTGAAGTTGCTGATTATGGAATTGTGGGAGATATCATTGATATTATTCCCAAATTAACAGAAGCAATAAAAGAGTCTTAAAAATAAGCTGATAAGGAATGGGGTTGATCATAAAAGGTTGACGGTCGCAGCTTTGTCATCGGCAATAACTGAATCAAGGGGATCCCCCACTTCAGTTCCAAGGAGAAGATCGTGACAGAATCTAACCACGTACCTTTACTTTTTTATATTGTAGCACTCATTGCAGTTTTAATTTTTATTTATAATCTGCGAAGATTCTTTGCTGTACGGCTTGGCAAAGCTGAGAGTAGAAAACCGGCCAGGATCATACCCGGGATAGTAAATGCGCTGGTAATCGGTATTGCCCAGAGACGTGTAATGCGGACTACATTCACCTATGCCTCCGTAATGCACTTCTTCCTGGGGTGGGGTTTTATGGAGTTACTTTTTGCCACCACGGTGGATTTTATTGTTGCTAGAGACTGGTTTGTAAATGTACTCCCGACACTGGATACACCATGGTTTGCTTTTATTAATGATCTTGGTGGAATAATGCTTTTTGCAGGTCTGCTGATGGCTCTTTTCCGTCGACATATGTTCAGACCTGAAACTCTCCCACAAGATAGTTTTCAAGGCCGCGGAAACCTCCTTGGCGATTCAGGCGTGCTTGTTCTTTTATTGTTTCTGGTAATAGGCGGATTTTTATCTGAGGCCGCCCGCCTGGGTGTCGACCAACCGATCACCAGTAAATTTTCATGGATTGGCTATCCGCTGTCAAAAATTGCATCCTTATCAATCTGGGTCTATCTGCAATCCATCCTCTGGTGGAGTCATGCCGGTCTGTCGCTGCTATTTATTGCCTTTCTCCCACGCACAAAGATGTTCCATGCCATCGCTGTTATAGTGAATGTTGCACTTACGAACAATGCTGAACGAGGGAAATTAAGAACCATGCAAATCAGTAAGATTATGGAAGACCCCGATGTGGATGTGGAGAATGTCTCCCTGGGTGCTAACACGGCCAGTGAATTTACCTGGAAACAGTTGCTGGATAGCGTAGCATGTACAGAATGTGGTCGCTGCACTAGTGTTTGCCCTGCGCATCTCACTGGCAAGCCACTTTCTCCTATGAAATTAATTACCGATATATGTTCTAACCTGTATAATCAATTTAGTGGTAAGAGCAATGACGTTGCCCTGGTTGGCGGTTCCATATCAGAGGCGGAATTATGGTCCTGCACAACCTGCGGTGCGTGTATGGAAGAATGCCCTGTGCTGATTGATCATATTCCGACGTTTACGGATATGCGACGGTTCCTTGTCCTATCTGAAGGGAAACCCCCAAGACAGGCCAGCGAAAGCCTGGAAAAAACCTTAAATACCGGTAATCCCTGGGGATTTTCACAGGAAGATCGCACAAAATGGGCACTTGCTGCCGGGCTTGATCTTCCAATATTGAGTCAGAAAAAAGAAGTTGATGTATTATACTGGGTTGGATGTGCGGGATCCTTTGATCCCAGGAATCAGCAGGTTGCACGAGCCATGGTAAAGATCTTTGAATCAGCTGGGATTGACTATGCCGTTCTTGGCGATGAAGAAAAGTGCACTGGTGACTCCGCTCGCCGCCTGGGGGAGGAATATTTGTTTGAGACCATGGCAACTCAAAATATCGAAACCCTCAATAAATATTCGTTTAATCAGATCGTTACTGCGTGTCCGCATTGCATGCATACTATTAAAAATGAATATCCGGATTTTAACGGTGACTATAAGGTGACACATCATACGCAATATATTAATCAGTTGATCTCTTCAGGAAAATTGGACGTTTCATCAGAGGTTACAGGAAAAGTGACCTACCACGATGCCTGTTACCTGGGACGTCATAATGGTGAATACGAAGCACCCAGGGATATATTGAAGAATATTATTAATAGTGACGCTGGGGGAAAATTATTGGAAATGGGGAGAAATCGCTCGAATAGTTTTTGTTGTGGAGCTGGCGGAGGAAATATGTGGTATGAGATTGATGAAGGGAAACGCATGAACACTTCCCGATTCCAGGAAGCTGTAGATACAGGCGCCGATACCGTCGTAACGGCCTGTTCGTTCTGTACGATTAATATGGATGATGCTATGAAAGTAAAAGGGAAAGAGGACTCTATGCAGGTAAAAGATGTTGCTGAGATGGTTGCAGTTAATTTAGACTGAATAAGGGGTTTATCTATAATGTTGATGACAAGTTATAACCTGCGGGCAATTATTCATGACTAATCATTTTTATCTTTCTTTTGAACGGAAAGGAAAATTCATTTATGAAAATTTGAATGAATTTGAAAAATACCAGCTTTCCTTCCATCCAGAAAGACCCAAGTATCTAGATTATATTGATGTTTTCAACGATCCTGAAGAATGTTTTGACAGTGAAGCACTGGGCGCCTGCTTGATTCAAACTCACCGGGCAAATTTCAAGATTGATAAAGAATCTGAGATACCGGTCATGCTTATTGGGCAACAGGCCGGGCCAACATCTAACTACAACGATCTCAGGAAAGTGATGAAAGATCCTGAGATAATGAGTAAATGGAATAATGGCATGCCCACTCCCGCCTCTTACGAAAGGGCTTTGCAGGCTATAAGTTCTGCAAATATGGAAGGACGGACGATTATAATCTTTGTTGACACTCCAGGTGCAGACCCAACCGAAGAGTCAGAAGCAGGGGGGATTGCCTGGAGAATTGGAGATACCATCCATGCCCTGGCCGATGCAACGGTTCCAACACTGGCGGTAATTATTAATCGTGCCTGCAGCGGGGGCGCAATTGGGCTAACAGGGTGTGATGTAACGCTTGCAATGGAATATTCTACTTATCTGGTTATAACTCCTGAAGCCTGTTCATCAATTCTATTCCACACCAGACAACGAGCAAATGAAGCTGCCGAGGCATCAAGAATCACATCGCGAGAAGGATTTGAATTAGGGATTGTGGATGAATTGATTCCCGAATCGAATGGACCCGCCCATCGTTTTCCCCAGGAGGCTCTCCTGGCTCTTCGTGAATCTTTACAGAAATGGATCCCTAAAATTCAGGAAAAAAAAGTTGATGCACTTCTAAATAAGAGGGTAGAACGCTGGTCCAAGATCGGGCACTGGGAAACTGTGACGGAAGAAAGGGTAAAGCAGACTCAGAAGAAGGTTTCGTTGTTGCCACTCCCGGACAGCCATGGATATCTAAAGCGCCATAAAGGCTGTTACACAAAAAATGGGTTGCATAAATATGATCCCGTTCAGATCTCACGATTGTCATCCACCGGTTATGTATGTGAGACCTGCGGATACCGATATGTTAGACCATCTGT
>JAZGBQ010000249.1:0-2203 GCA_036476435.1 Fidelibacterota bacterium | reverse complement strand
AGTTGAACCATATCCCGATTTTGATGATTATTTTCTTTATAAAGGGGTAGCTTACTGGTTTATGGGACAAAAAGATCAGGCTACAATTTATCTGGACTCTGCCAGGGTTATTCATGAACGCCGGGTTCAAACAGCTCCTCACGTCATTGCTAATTATCGCCCACTTGGATTGGTATATGCTGGTTTGGGGATGAAGGAAAAAGCTATTCAAACAGCAAAAAAAGCTGTTGAGTTAGAACCGATAAACAATACTACATATTGGGCTCCTCACCGCTACAATTACTTGGCTTGTATTTATTCAATGGTGGACGAATATGATAAAGCCCTTGATGAAATCGAGCTTCTTTTATCAATACCATATTGGTTTACAACCTGGGATTTAAAATTAAATCCGTTTTGGGACCCTATGCGTGATCATCCCCGATTTCAAGAGCTGATTGCACAGTACTCAGATTGATTATATCTATCCTGTAATATCCAATTCAGGACACAAATTTCTGGATACATACGGGATACATATGCGGGGCACCCGACCAGAAGCCGCTTGTCCTGATGTCAAGAGGTTGCTAATCAATATCTAAGTAATGCTAAAGGGGCACCCACCCACTAATGGGGAGGTGAGGCACTCTGATATATAATATAGTACACTGTGACATCGCAGGGTAAAAAAGATCTCTATAACTTAAGAATAGAAATCATTGGATAATATTTATGCTGAGAGGTAATAGCTATTAGTTTAATCCCCGACGCTCCAACAACGGTTCAATATTTGGTTCTGCACCCCGAAAGGTCTTAAAAATGGTTATCGCATCTTCACTGCCTCCACGCGAGAGAATTATATTGCGAAAACGATCTCCATTTTCACGTTTTAGTCCACCATTTTCCTTGAACCATTCAACTGTGTCCGCATCCAAAACTTCGCTCCAAATATAGAAATAATACCCCGCAGAATAATCACCGATAATATGGGAAAAATATGTACTACGATACCGTGGGGGTACAGCCGCCATGGTCACACCTGCTGTTTTTAGTGCATCGGCTTCAAAAGCCATTAATCCATCGTCATCCGGCACCTGTTCAAGTGTTAGCTGATGTAAGGCTTGGTCGAGGAGACAAGCGGCTAAGTATTCAGTAGTGGCAAATCCCTGGTTAAATTTTCGTGTTGCCAGGACTTTGTCCAGTAATTCCCGTGGCATAGGCTCACCGGTTTCATGATGAACAGCATAATTTTTCAACACTTCTGGCCAGATGGCCCACATTTCATTCACCTGTGAAGGATATTCCACAAAATCCCCTGGTACTGAGGTACCGGCAAAGTATGGATAATTCACATTAGAAAACATCCCATGGAGGGCGTGTCCGAATTCATGGAACATTGTTTTCACTTCATCGAATGTGAGGAGAGTTGGTTCGCCTTCAGGTGGTTTGGTTACATTTTGATGATTGCCAATGACTGGTTTATTGCCCAGCAGTTTTGATTGAGAAACATAAGTATTCATCCATGCGCCGCCGCTTTTTGAGGAACGGGCATAAAAGTCAGCCAAAAACATAGCTAATGTTGTGCCGTCTTCATTAAAGACTTCGAACACACGCACTTCCGTATGGTACACAGGGAGATCAAAACGCTCCTTAAACGTAACTCCATACAACTGAGTCGCAGCATAGAACACGCCGTTTTGCAATACATTGTTCATTTCAAAATAGGGGCGCAGCTGAGATGCGTCAAAATCGTAGCGGTCCATTCGGACTTTTTCCGTATAGAAATCCCAGTCCCATGAAGCGAGGGTAAAATCATGTCCATCTACTTCGATCATTTTTTGAAGGTCTGCCGCTTCACGTTTTGTATTGGCGACGGCGGCAGGAGCAAGGTCTTCCAATCGATTATTTACGGCTTCGATTGTGCGGGCTGTTTGATTTTCGATACGATAAGCCGCATGGTTAGTATAACCCAATAGTTGGGCCTGTTCCGCACGTAGTCTGATTACCTTTGCCAGTATCACGCGATTGTCAAATTCTCCACCTCGGCTGCCACGGGAAAGAGAAACTTTGTGGATGCGTTCTCTCAGTAAACGGTTTTCCAAGGAGGAGAGGGGCGGCTGTCTGCTTGTATTTTTAAGTGTAATGACAAATTTACCTTCAAGGTCCCGCCCTTTAGCTTCTTCAGCGGCAGCTTCGATGGCGACATCGGATAAACCGGCCAATT
>JAZGBQ010000248.1:0-2290 GCA_036476435.1 Fidelibacterota bacterium | reverse complement strand
CGCTGTGGTTATATCCGGTCCTACGTTTTCAGGGGATGAAGTTTATGTTTCCACGAAGGGTAAACGAATTGTCGGCATGTCAAAAGATGCTGACAAATTCAATGCTTGTAAGGCTGGTGAATTGGTGGGAATCACAAAAGTATCCCGGCTCTTGTTTAAAGAAATGATCGCTGAAGCCGAGATTCAGTTTAGCCGCACACTTCAGGTAGACTACGAAACCGACTGTTTGTCGGCTGTTTCAGTCAGGTTTCCGCTTTACCACTGCCTTGTCTCTGATCTTATCTGGTCAGAAATAGACACCCCCTCAGATATGCAGCATACCCATGAAACGGTCTACCCAGCCATTATTAAACAAGCGCAACGCATTGAAAATTTTGACATTTCGCAACCGCACCAGCGACCAGTTCAGCCTGGTTCTGACGGCACTTTTGAATCTGGCAATGATAATAATTTATGACTGATACGACGCCTTTAGCAAATTCTGCGAAGGCGTCCCATCACTATCCAAGTCTGGCCAAACCCGAAAGTGACGGCGTATATTGTTATCATATCCAGCGTCGAATATCTTGTGTAATCAGTGGCTATTGCCATACCAAGGGGATGTCACCTAACACAGCAACACTAATTGACGCCTGTTTCGCGGTGTTTGCGGCGGTTGCTTTTTATTCGCGGAATTTCATATTGGCAGTATTGTTTATACAGCTGTTTGGTATTTGGTCCTGTGTCGATGGGGAACTAGCACGGCTCAGTTGCAAAACCAGTACTTTGGGGGATTTCTACGATACGATGGTCGACCGTGCAGGCGAACTTATTTTTGTCGCCGGCATACTTTTCTCCTTCGATGAAATTCTATCAACACCCCTATGGCAACCCCTTCTATTTGCCTACATCGGGGCCATTTTTCTAAGTACTAATTCGTCTGAAAAATATCGGTCGGCGTATCAAAGTAATTATCCCAAAAGACGGATTGAACCCCTATTCGGCTGGCTATGTGCGGGCAGTGATATTCGTCTTCTTCATCTGTCTATCGCCATCGTTTGGTTTGTGGCAACAGGAAATCCGCTCATTCTTTTCTGGCTGATCGCTTTGATGACTCTGGCTTTATATATCAATTTTTTATTCCGCCTCTGGAAGGTATTCCAAATTGATCAGTCAATTTCGCGATAGCCTGAAATAATTTCTACCTCATCGGCAAGCGATTTAATTTCCATCAAATAGATTTCATTACTTTGACAGGCAAAAATATAAAGCCAATGGTTACGATGTTCGACTCGATATCCGGCCTCAAAGTCCAAGCCGAGCAAACTCTGCACCAACATCTTATTAACATTTCGATGGGCGATGACCAACACGTGTCCCTGCTCGGCAACTGCATGTGTCATTTCTTGAAGTGGTTTTTGAATACGAGCATGAACGCTCCTGAGGTTTTCACCCCCACCGGGAAGTATGATATTTATTTCATCCTTTAAAAAAGACTCATACATGATTCGGGAGTGATCATCAGAAAAGTTAACTTTATGTTCACCTTCAAACACCCCGAGTTTTGCCTCGTCTAATTCAGGAACAGTGATTATGGGTATTTCATTTTCTTCGCTCAGTGGCTTGGCTGTCTGGAGTGACCTTTGTAAACTGCTACAATAGATTTTTACCAGTGGCACCGCTTGAAGATGGAAAAAAAGATTCTTTCTCTGTTGAAATCCTTTAGGGCTAAGAGGGCGGTCTTGTTGCCCCTGGATCAGCCCCATGGCGTTCCAGTCCGTCTCTCCGTGACGAGCCAATAGAAGGCAGTTTTGTTGCAGCTCGTTAAGAAAATCTGTGAGTGAAGGGTAAATCATAGTGTCTGACATGATGCTTTTAAAAGATAACTTGATCAAAATAGCTATGCGATTGTAAAAGGAAATGAGGGAATGACGAATAAAGATCTAGAAATGTTTAAGGCAACGGGATTTTTTGATGAAAAATCGATAGCGATTCAACATATAAAAGATTTTTCAGAAATATTAAATAAACATGACGTTAACTACTGTGTCATGTTTGGAGTTCTATTGGGGATATTAAGACATCAAGACTTTATTCCTTGGGATGACGATATCGATATCGTAATTTTCGAGTACGAAAAATTTCTTCATCGATGTCAGCAGGAACTGGAAGATAGAGGATATATTATCCAGGCTGATATTCGCAATCAGAAAAATTGCGGTTGTCGTATTTTTCATAAAAGTAATTCGAAATCAGGGCTAAATCCGCAACTCGGCTTCCCCTGGATTGGAATTTGGGTCCACGAAACAAA
>JAZGBQ010000247.1:0-4852 GCA_036476435.1 Fidelibacterota bacterium | reverse complement strand
TAACAGCAACAACCTTCATTCCATTATTAAGCACATTCGAATCTTCAACCGTTCTCATCCAAATCGCCAGCAATCCTAAGCTAAGTTGACTTATTCCTAATACTGCACTAAGCTCACTGAGACTGGGATTAATATGCTCTGCTGGCATTTTAAATATTCCATGAAGAACTGACGGGAAAAATATTCCAACTACACCATATACCAATCCTAAAATTGCAGGAATGAGTAATAATCGTTTTTGTTTTTCCATAGCTACCTCCTAATTAAAAGGGAAGAAAATAGTCCCTATTGATTAATTAAATTGACGATTGAATTTAATATTCTAAAGTCAATTTATATCTTAACTACCTAAACATCAAGATTCTCAACCAATCCACTTTTTCAACGGTTTTCTGTTTTTTCAATCGGAATCGGACCGGGAAAGGGTTGGGGATATAGGGTAGACTTAGATAGGTAGAATATTTTGGGGGCAGGGTCATAAATTATAAACTAGGACTACCTTTTGTAATTCGAATGTGTCTAAGAGAATATAAAATAACCCTCTAACTAAGACTGCATATATGCGAGAACGTCTGAAATTAATAGGTAAAGGCACTGGAATAATGCCTAAAAATAATTTAGTCTTCATAATTGCTGTATTAGTAATACTTGTATCATGTAAAAAGAATCCTACTTCCTCAAATCAGAATGATTATCTAATACCACTTGAAGTAGGTAATTCCTGGAGTTGGAGAGTAGAACCTTATGATAGAGACCAAGATGATGATGAAATATATTTCGATCTTCAGATCACAGATACTATGTCCCTTCAGGGAGATATATGGTATGGAAATGGTATACATTATTTTCGAAATGATAATATTGGATTTTGGCAAACTCATACAGCATATGACACTATATGGTTAGTATTTAAGTATCCAGCTTCCAGCGGTGAAATATGGAGCAATGGTGAATCCACCTTAATTAATACAAAAGCAAGTATTAATGGATTTGATAATTGCTATTTATATCAAGAATCTTATAGCGGTTATGGCGGTCGTGAGGAAGTAGACAAATACTTTATAAAGCCAGGAATTGGATGGGTGTTTATTATACTTGATGAACTTGGAGACTCAAATAAAACATATACTCTTACGGATTATGAGTTGAATTGAAAGCTTATCAATTTGTACACCTGTTGCATACTCGAATCTTTAATTTCCATAATTTGGAAATTATCAGGATTTAACAAAGGCGGTAAAAAGGAGTTAAAACGCTGTATTTCTTTATTAACAGATGTCCTATATTGGAAACTAAGAATTTACATTATAACGGTCTTGATAAGTGAAGGGGGCATAATCGTTGTTCCGAAGTACTGAGGTTTTTCACAATTAGGTTCTTCAGTAATATGCCCCCTCACATCTTTCGTTACTTATTTCCATGATAGTAACAAATCCCAGGCATAGACTTTGTGTTTGAATTCCAAACACATGAAATTGTCTGCATATAGCTTTTGACAAATTATACCTGTTTTGGATGTCATAATTGTTTCATCGATTAATTCAGTTGAAATAAGAGTAAACTATAAGATCAACTATTTGTTCCCCGGGGAAGTACTTTTCAACGGAACAATTACTTAAATTTTATTTTCTTTGATCCCAGGGATTTTACATCATATTCTAAACATCAATATCAATAATCCATTTTTTCAAAGATTATTCTGTAATATCCATCAGTAAAAGACCGGTTAGGGATTGATGTGGTTTTGATGAAGAATGTTTGCCTGGGGAATATCAGCCTGCTCATCAAATATATTAACGTTTGATGAGCTCATAACGGAATCAAGAAAAATCAAAGCCTTAATATCTACGTCCCTATTTCCACAGTGACCATCATTATGGACATGAAATGAGTAGGGAATACCCAATGATTCAAGTGTATCTACAAACGCTTGATTGTCTGAGAAAAGTGACTCGTCCATATCGCAACTAATATATATTGCTAAATTTGTTTCCGGAGACAATTGAGTGGCCAAAAACGTAGGGTCGTTCAGCAACCACTTAGTATTGGTGCTGTCTATAATATTACCGTCATTATCAAAGGGAAGGTCGACAAAATAAGGCGGATTGGTCGGGTTTGGTGAAAAATATGTTGCCCAAAAAAACATCGCATCAGAAAATGGTCCAGCATCCGGTGAAAATGGACCAGATCCTCCATTTTCAACCAGAACCTCAGATGAGACAAGTTCTGGATCGCCCACAAAGTGTAGTATTCCACTGTGGGCTACTACACCCTTAAATATATCAGGATGTTTTAACGCTAATTTCATGGATCCATGCCCTCCCATTGAACATCCGGAAATGCAACGCTTATCACGAGAGATGTTTGTGTTGTAGACAGAGTCTATATATGTTACGAGATCGTAAACGACATAATCTTCATATAATCCGTAGATATTATTAGTCCAGTAAGTGGTACCACCAGCAGGTGAGACTACAATAACGGGATCAATTGTGGAAGAACCAATTATTGCATCAAGCCGTTTGGTTAGTGTTCCCGAACTATTTTGATTACCCGAAAAACCATGGAGATAATAAATCACCGGATAACGTGTGGTTGTGTCTTGAGAATTGTAACCCTCGGGCAAGTATACATCTACCATTAAGGTCACACTTAGTGATTCGCTATAGAAGCTGTCATCAATAATTGTACCTTGACCAGACAGCACGCCAATGATGGGTAAATAGATTAGTATTTTGGTTATCATCTCCTCTCCGAAGAAATTTTATAATTCTTTTTTAGAAAAACAATACTATAAATCACATTGGTGGTGTTCAATTCCCATTAATTAGACTGCTTTCTGAGTTAATATTCTAACAATTATGCAGCTGTAAATCGATATTTACCCTTTCCAACCGATTCCATTATTCAATGGTTTTTACTTTTTAATTAAAGAAAAGACCGAGGAGGGGTTGAGGATTTAAAGAAGATGCGCAGGTCTATACTCTTGTACAAACGAAAACCCAAACTTTTTGTCGGGATATGACGGTTTTTCCCTTTGTGGTGGGGACAAATTTGCATCGCCGACATCTGCCGTGTGAAAGCTCTGTTTACCGTCGGTGTTTTATAATGGACACTAAGATCGCGATTTTTTTATTATATACTCGCAATAATTAACGACAGGACAAACCCTACTGAAGTGATAAGTCCAGATAGGAATCCAGAACAGTATCTATTTCTGTGAGGCACGCTGAGAATGGGAATTCTGTTGCTGTTGTATCTCCGCAGTTCCAATATTTGAATATAATATCCCGGTTTAAATGAATGGTCGTGTCAGCATCAACGATCAGGTATTCCGGAAATTCGAGGTAAAAAAAGCGCGCGTTGATGTATACACCGTCATAATCAGCGGGTATGGAAAATTGCCAGATTTTGTATTGGCTCGAGTAGATTTTCCATCTTCCTCCCTGTTCATAGTGCCAAAACCAGTTGAGCCATTCGAACCTAAAATTCACCCCAATTTCGTCATCATAGTTGTCCACACCATTGCTTACATATTCATTTATAATGACTAGCTTATGATGAATCATTTCAATGGGCTCATTTTCCTGACAATTAATTAGGAAAACCGAACAATAGGAAAGAATAGCAAGAATTTTCCACATTTCAGGAATTCTATCGAAGGATAGTCGAAAATCAAAGTAGAAAATAGAATTACCAATCTTTCGCTTAAATCTTTTGTGTAAAATACAGTACAAATTTGATTTGAAGGTTCCCCACTTATTTAATCTATACGGTAAAGATACTCGCCGATCCCAAGCCCATTTTTTTAGTTATTTTTGTTATCTAGCTGTTACTAATCGACAGTAATCTTAAGTTTTTTCGAATTATAAAAGAAGGGAAACACATCAGTTAGTGAGCGGGGGGACTCACTGTGAGAACTTTCTGTATTTCCCTTAAAAAATAAGTTCGAAATATAGGGGCTTGGACAGCATTAACAAAGAATATTTTCATTATTCATATAAATTCAATCGGTTATACTAACCGAACGTAAAATCTATGTCATTGCTTTAGCACTACCTACCAACCCTCTCTTGACTTTGTACTGATGAGACTGCAGGCGTTTGATCTTTCCAATGGTGCCTATTTTCAGTTGTGATAAGTGTTTGAAAAATGTAATTTGAATGGCTAAAATGTTTTAATAGCACAAATGTTCTCATAGCTTAATTACCTAAGTCCAGGCATATTTGGATAAGGTATTAAGCCGGTACGGCCATGATGGAAACGAAATGGTCAGCTCCCGTTTTTGGAATGAGAATAAATGAAAACTGACGCACAAAAAAGATCCAATATATTCCTTTCTTCCTCTAACCAGGTTAGTTCGCAAGCATTCAACTCCACAGTTGTCCAGCCGAATCGACCGATTCATCATATGATCGATAATTATGGAAGAGAGATGAACTACCTCCGACTGGCAGTTACTGATAAATGTAACCTACGATGTAATTATTGTTTGCCTCCTCAGTACGCATCATTTATTCCTGATAATGAATTAATGACCTGGGAGGAGATGAACATAATTAGCAGAATATTTCTTCAACTCGGTGTCAAAAAACTGCGTATTACGGGTGGTGAACCGTTCATTCGTAAAGGATTAATCAAATTCTTGACTGGTCTGAGACATTATTCGCCGGAATTGGAGATCTGCATTACAACGAACGGTGTATTGGTTGGTGAATACCTTGAGGAACTACAAAGCATAGGCGTCGATCGATTGAATTTTAGTCTTGATACACTCGACGAAAGAAATTTCAAATTAATAACTACAAAAAACCATCTGAATACCATCGTAGAAAATATTGAAAAAGCCTAT
>JAZGBQ010000246.1:0-2056 GCA_036476435.1 Fidelibacterota bacterium | reverse complement strand
TAATATCCCTACATATCCTGAACACAACAAAAGGGTTTATAATATAATTTAGTATAGGCCAGGGGGTCAGGTCTTGAATTATTACATTTTATTATTTCTTCCCAATCGCATAGAGTTTGCCGTCTGTCGAGGCAATATAAATAGTCCCGTCTTCGTCTATACCTCAACGTGGCTTTTGCACGGACACCGTCAAATACATCATATACTTCGGTACAAAAGAAAAGCCGGTATAAGGCTATACCGGCTTGAAACTCAAAGCAATTAAACTACTTTTTATCAGTACCCTTAGGATTGACTGTCACTGAGGGGTTTCATGGAGTTGTAATATCAAGCAACTCCACCGTAAAGATCAAAGTCTGGTTAGGACCTATGCTTGGTGGGCCATTTGGACCATAAGCCAATCCTGAAGGAATATAAAATTCATATTTACTACCAACATTCATAAGTTGTAAACCTTCAGTCCACCCTTTGATGACCTGATTTAATCCAAACTCCGCTGGCTGATTACGTTTGTATGAGCTATCAAACTCTTTACCGTCAATCAAAGTGCCACGATAATGCACTTTAACTTTATCGGTCGCCTTAGGCTTAGCACCCTCGCCCTTGGTTATAACTTTGTACTGTAGACCGGAAGCGGTTACCTTAATGCCATCTTTCTTTTTATTGGCATCAAGAAAAGCTTGGCCCTTTTTGGCGTTTTCAGCACTTGCAGCTTTTATTGCAGTTTGTGCTTTTTCCTGTGCCTTCTGTTGAAAAGCGGCCATGAACGAACTAAGCTCGGCCTGTGACATCGCAGGTTCGCTCCCATTTATGATATCATTCAATCCTTTGGCAAACAATTCTAAACTCACTTCAAATTCACGCTCCTTACTGAAATTACCAATTTGAGTACCAAGGATATAGCTAATCTTTTGAGACTCCGACCACTTGGCTGCAGCACTTGCAGACTTAGCATCATCTTGCGCAGTAGTAATACCTGAAATAATAAACAGCATTGAAGCAGACAATAGCATAATTCTTAGTTTCATAATAAACTCCTCAAGCCCGTAAGTTTTAAATATAAAGTTTTATAATCAAAGCACACCTGATAATCCATTATGTTATCAAATAGCTCCACACCTGGCAAGTATTTACAAAAGATGAGATGATGAGACTTTGCTTTTTGAACCGACATTGGTTTATAACAATATATCATAAGATTCCAACTTATTTTTTCAGATTATACCCCAAATTGTCTTTCTCAAGGCATTAAGGAGTTTTAAGACGAAATGTAAAACATAAATTTTGAGTGGTTGTTCAATTTTTGCAGCTAATTAGAAGAATACGCCAAGGAAGGGGTCAAGTCCATCCATGACTACATGAATTAGAGGGTCTTGAATTATTACGTTTTTCAGATAATAGGGTCAGCGCCTATTATGGACATGAGTGTCACATCCCGCCTAAAGGATTGGCGGACAAGCCCACCTAAAAAACTGGCGGACAAGCTCGTCACTTAACACAATTTCCCATTTAATTCTTTAATAAAAACTTATGTGTTTTCAAATATCAAATCTTCAATATACAATCTCAAATCGTCAATCGTAAATCCCTATTATTACTATTGTACATACTCAACATTATTTTCTTTACACCAATCAATTGCCATTTGCTTTAATGCCTCACTCTTGTATTTATACCACTCATCAGCAATATCATATTCATGAATATTGTCTTTAAACCTTCGGAATGCCCCGCTACCTTTAGTAGAGCTATACATAATATTTCTTATCTTTTCATCATCAATGGACAAACAAAATCTTTCCATTATAGAATATTCATGTACATCAAATTTATCTGGTAGTGATATATAATCCTCTGTTTCCAATACTTTTTTCGCAGTCTCTATTAATTCACGTTGCCATTCGGGATATCCCTCAAGTGGTTCGCCTTCCTCAGCAGCTCCCATTTCCTCATCCGTAATCATAACCACTTCACCTGTTTTCATGTTTAAGTAGGAAGAAGATTCGTCCGTCATTATTTCAATTGCATCTATAATATCCGACAATTTTACAGGTTT
>JAZGBQ010000245.1:0-8734 GCA_036476435.1 Fidelibacterota bacterium | reverse complement strand
TACCAATGCTTCGTATAAAATCCTTGAGATTGATCAATCCGCCACGGATGTTGAGATCAAACGGGCATATCGTCACATGGCCAAAAAATATCACCCTGACAAAGTTTCCCATCTCGGGCTTGATCTTATAAACCTTGCTGAGGAAAAATTCAAATCCGTAAATGACGCATATCAATCCATAAAAAAAGAGCGAGGGATCATTTGAAAAAGGAGCAGCCCGGGAGTTATCCCTACACCCGCGGGATTTACAAGGAAATGTACAAAAAAAAGCTCTGGACCATGCGTCAGTATGCGGGTTTTACCTCAGCAAAGGAATCAAATAAACGCTTCCGCTATCTCATGGATCAAGGTGTTACCGGATTATCTATAGCATTTGATTTACCCACGCAAATCGGTTACGATTCAGACCATGAAATGGCAAAGGGTGAGGTCGGACGGGTTGGTGTTCCTATTTCAACCATAAGAAACATGGAAACAGTTCTATCCGGTATTCCTCTAGATCAGGTATCGACATCAATGACGATCAATGCCACTGCAGCAATCCTGCTGGCATTCTATATTGCAGCTGCAGAATTGCAGGGAATATCCGCAAACAAACTTCGCGGTACAATCCAAAACGATATTCTTAAAGAATATATTGCCCGGGGTACATATATTTATCCTCCTGATCCTTCACTACGCTTGGTAACGGATATTTTTCAATTTTGCTCCGATCATGTTCCAAGCTGGAATACAATATCAATTTCAGGATATCATATCCGAGAGGCAGGCAGTACTGCCGCCCAGGAATTAGCTTTTACAATCTCAAATGGAATTGCCTATGTGCAGTCTGCTGTTAACCGTGGGCTAGACATTAACGTATTTGGTGCCAGATTATCATTTTTCTTTAACGCCCACAATGATTTTTTTACCGAGATCTCAAAATTCCGTGCGGCGCGAAGGATCTGGGCAAAGATAATGTGTGAACGATTTAATGTCACCAATGAAAAATCCCTCCTGTGTCGCTTTCACACTCAAACCGGGGGTTCTACTCTAACTGCACAGCAAATTGATAACAATGTAGTTAGAACCACAATCCAGGCTTTATCTGCAATCCTTGGTGGCACACAATCATTACATACCAACAGCAAAGATGAAGCATTAGCCCTGCCAACCGATGAAACAGTAAAACTTGCTTTGCGTACTCAGCAGATCATTGCCTCTGAGAGTGGAATTACTAATTACGTTGATCCTCTAGGGGGAAGCCACGTTATCGAGGCACTTACCGATCAATTGGAAGAAGAAGCGAATGCCATCATTCAAAAAATAGACGAACGCGGCGGGGCAGTTGCAGCGATCGAAAGCGGCTGGATACAAAATGAAATTGCCAATAGTGCATATGAATACCAAAAAAACGTGGATTCAAACAAGACTGTTATAATCGGCGTTAACCAACATGTTAACAACGAAAAATCAAAACTTAAGTTGCTTGACATTGACCAGGACAGCGTTCGCCAACAGCTTAAAGAATTGAAACATTTCAAAGCCAATCGAAATAACGTAACCGTGAAAACGAAACTGGATTATTTACGATCTGCAGCGAAAGGAACGGAAAACCTGATACCTCATATTTTGGATTGTGTAAAAAATGATTGCAGTCTTGGTGAAATATCGGATGCTCTAAGAGATATTTTTGGGATCTATGCCTAAAATTGAATTTACATTTTTCTCTTTCTATCATAACTTCGATGCACTGTGATAGTTTAATTTCCAACGTTACAGGTAACTTGAAAAAGCAAAAAGGTACAATATGAAACAATTGAGTATCATAGTTTCTGCATTATTAATCATTTCATGTGCCAAACAAGCCGTCCCTCAGGCCGAGCCAACACCTGATGAAACCACTATGGGCCAACCTGCTGAAACACCTGATGAAATTGTTGTTGAGCCGTATAAGGTTGACCGCGGTGAAGGTTCCGCACTTGGAGAGAACGTCGTAGAACCATATATGATCCAGCGTGGTGATTTTTTAATCAAAATAGCCAGACAGGAATATGGCGACGGTATGAAGTGGCGTGATATTTACGAGTTCAATCATGATGTTATTGGTGACAATCCTAATTTAATTTATCCATTCAATTTCCTAAATCTTTTAAAGCCACCACAAACCGCTAAGGACTGCCAGGTCGATTTCTATGACTATGTAATCCAGGAAGGGGACACCCCCTGGTTTATGGCACAGAACATTTACGGCGACGAGTTGGCATGGATAATTATTTATTTGGATAATGAAGATCTAATCGGTGGAAACAATGGAATTATTCTTCCTGGGATGGTTTTCAAACTACGTAAGAACCTAGATCCCTGTGACTAGTTGAACCCATCATCAGATTCAAAGTCATTAGAAAGGCCGCTGGTAGTTGTCAACAGCGGCTTTTTGTTACACTTAAATAAAATATAATTTATTCGCATCGCGAATGCTGAACCTAGAACGCATACAGACAAATTTGAATACACGTTATATCGGTCGATCTATATTGCCATTTGATGAATTGGACTCAACAAATTCCCAAGCGTTAAGACTACATAGATCAAACATCACCAATGGATTGGTCATAGTGACTGACAAGCAAACTGGTGGGAGGGGCCGAAGGGGAAATAATTGGCATTCAACGCCTGGGAAAAGTCTAACTTTTTCGGTCATTATCTTTCCTGATGTACCGCTAATAAATTCTGGACTGTTGTCGCTTCTTGCAGGGGTAGCAGTTGCCGAAACAATGGAAAAATATGATATTGAAGCGAAATTAAAGTGGCCAAATGATATTATTATTTTCGATAAAAAAATCGGGGGACTCCTCTGTGAAACAAGAGTCGTTCAAAACCAAGTAGATACATTTGTCATCGGTATTGGACTAAATATTAATGAGGATAGAATTGATTTTCCTGAGACAATCGTTAATAGTGCAACATCCGTAAAGATAATCTTGAATAAGATCGTTCAGCGCGAGTCGGTGCTTATACATTTATTGAGTCAACTTGAGACTTGGATCGATCATATAGAAAATAAGGATAAAATAATATCAACCTGGCTAGCTCGCTGTGCACATTTGGAACAGGTTATTTCTATAAAAATCAAAGGCAATACTGTATCCGGGATATTCAGCGGATTGACAGATTATGGCGAAGCAATTATTGAAACCAATGGAAAAGAAACAATTATTTCAGCCGGAATTGTTACGATTTAATAAACCGATAATCGTATGATCACGGCACTGTAAATAGTCTCTTAGTAGCGATGAATCGGTGATATCTTGAGATCAGCATCGAAACCGCTGAATTGTTTTTCAAGCGCAGTGCGGAGTTCTTCCCGAAGTCCTTGACGTTTTGATCCGGTTACCTCAGGGTTAATATTTACTCCAAATAATATCACATGGTGTCTTTCAGTATCCACTACACGGATATCATGAATATCTGAGATGCGCTTATCGTCCTGCCAATAATTATTGAAATAGATTTGTATTTCTTTTACCATAGGGTTTTCCAATCCAATGGGATCAACATGAACCGTTGGTTCGATCCCAATTATTTTAGCCAGAGTTTGCTCTACATCTTCGGCGATATCATGCGCCCTCGCCGTGGTCTCATCATCGCTGATCTCAATATGAATACCGACGAATTGATCCTTCCCATAGCTGTGGATAGTAATATCATGTGCACCAAGCACTCCGTCAACCTTACTTACTACCTGCCGGATTTCTTCAATTTCGTCATCGGTCGGTGGACTGCCCAAGAGGTCATCAATTGATTTTCTCAAAATTGTAATTCCTGTCCAGATTATGAACAGCGCAACACCAATACCTGCCCAGCCATCGATTGCATTAAAATGATATCTACCGGCGACCATGGCGATCACTACCAGCACAGAGGAAATCGCATCCGTCCGATGATGCCATGCATCAGCTTTAAGTGTTCCTGATGCAATTTTTTTCGATAAATAAATTGCATAGCGGGCGGTTATTTCCTTTAAAAATATTGTCAGTACTATAACGATGATCATCCACCAGGCAGGCTGAATTGGTTCTGGATTTATTATCCTATCATATGAAGACCTAATGAACTCGATCCCGGTAACACAAAGCAGAATTGCAATAATCAACGTTGCTATATACTCGGCCCGGCCATGACCATAGGGATGTTCCTTGTCTGGTGGTTTTTCCGCCTCGTTGAAGCCCCAAATAACAACACCTGATGAAATAACGTCCGAGAGCGTATGTATTGCATCAGCCATCAGGCTGATGGAGCCCACGATCAGTCCCATGATGAATTTTAAAAGAAATAAAAGCCCATTGATAAATACGGACACCCAGCCCTGTAATTTTCCTATACTGCTGCGATATTTACGGGCATTTTCGCCATTAGGTTTAACCAGCGTATTGGTTGTCTTTTCAAAGAACAGCATTCTACGATCTCAATGAGCTACCAGGTATTGTTACTATAAACCAGGATATTTATCTCCAAACGGTTAGAATTACACCAACGATTATTAAACCGACAAACTGATAAGAAAGATAACTATTTGAGCAACTAATACTGCCAGATAATTCGTAGCCATTCGGACCTCCACATATAATCATTTAACAAGCTTAACCTAGTCAAAAGCTCCCAGCCCCGTTATGTCCTCACCAAGTATAAGGGTATGCATCTCATGGGTTCCTTCATAAGTATAAACCGATTCCAGGTTAAGCATGTGACGAATAACCGGATAATCATCCGATATACCATTCGCTCCAAGGATTTCCCGTGCTGCACGCGCTATATCCCTGGCAATTAAAACATTGTTCCTTTTAGCAAGCGAAACCCTTTGGTAACTGGACTTTCCCTGATCCTTCAAACGGCCCAATTGCAGAGCCAGCAATTGTGCTTTTGTTATCTCCTGGAGCATGTCAACGAGCTTCATCTGGGTGAGCTGGTAACCTGCGATCGGTCGGGAAAATTGTTTTCGTTCCCGGGCATAATCCAAGGCAACCTCATAGCATTCCATCGCAGCTCCAATTACTCCCCAGGCGACGCTGTAGCGCGCCTGGGTCAAGCAGGAAAGAGGCGCTAAAAGACCACTGGCTTTCGGTAACCGCTTTGAATCGGAAATACGGACATCATTCAAAAGTAATTCAGAGGTGACTGATGCTCGTAAACTCATCTTTCCGAGTATTTCTGGAGTTTCAAAACCTTTGGTACCTTTTTCAACCAGAAAACCCAATATTTTACCGGCACTATCCTTTGCCCAGACCACTGCAACATCGGCGATCGAACCATTGGTGATCCACATTTTACGACCATTGAGGATCCAGTCATTCCCTTCTTTGATCGCGCTTGTTTTCATTCCCCCGGGATTCGAACCAAATTCAGGCTCAGTGAGACCAAAGCAGCCTACCGCTTCTCCCATGGCCAATTTTTTCAGCCATTGGCGCTTCTGTCTTTCCGATCCATATCGAAATATTGGATACATGACCAGCCCGCCTTGAACACTGGCAAAGGAACGAATTCCTGAATCACCGCGTTCCAGTTCCTGCATTAATAAGCCGTAAGCCACATTGTTGATCCCTGCACCGCCAGCACTTTCTGGAAACGTCGAACCCAGGAATCCTAATGCTCCAAGACGCGGGACGATCTCGAGCGGGAATGTGCCATCCCTAAAGTGGTCCTGGATACCAGGTTTGATCTCGGATCGAACAAAGTTACTGGCTGTATTATGAATTGCTAATTCTTCCTCTGACAAGAGAGAAGCCAGGTCATAGTAATCTGTGCCTCTATAATGCATAGATTCTTAAGTTACAACTATCTATTCGAATTCACAGGTGTGAATCCAAATCAGTTTTATCATTTCATAAATCATTGGTAACTAATTGCCTCATAAAATCTCTGACTGACCACGATTCACATTTAAATATTTGATCCTTCAATTGAGCCATTCTTGATTCTGGCACTCGATCTGCAACCAATGAATTAAATTTGTCCTCAAGATCTATCATGGACATGGGTTCACGGGGATCACCTTTTGGGTATTCCAAATAAACCGAATGCTCCGTTCCATTTACGGTCTTAATCGTTACTCTGGATGGCTGCTTTTCAGGAAATAATTTTTCAAATTCAGCGCTGGCTTCACCCTTGATTTTATGAATGATCGTTTTAAGTGCTGGATCATTGATCTTCTCATGATCAAAAGTCTTCGTAGTTACTTTCCTGTCAAGAATAGCTCTCGCAATACAGTAGGGCAGGCTGTGATCTGCAGTTTCCCTGGAGGTGGGTTTGTATTTATGGGGATCAAATAAAATATCATAAGCCCGGGCAATTGTAGTAACGATAACTTCATCAATCTCATCAGGCTTAATATCATTTTCAGTTACTGCTTTTAATGTCGCCGAAATGTGTGTATGGGTCAGAGCCTCGGTTGGAAATGCTTTCATTGAACATTCCAGGATCTGATAGGGATTTCCAAGATTTTCGGTTATTTGAGATATATCCCATTCCGGTCCATACACATCCATGAAACCCTCTTTACCTTCAAACACTTCTTCTGTTCCGCTGTATCCTTTTTGTGCCATCAGTGCTGCAAACACACCCGCTTGGACGGCCATAGGGTCAACAGTATTCTTCATCATTGTGAGCTTTCCTGCCGTCGGACAGCCTATCGTATGACTGTGACTTCCACTAATCCCAATAGCATTCACCAGTTGATCAACGCTTAAGCCAAGTATCTTTCCAGCAACGATAGGCGCTACGAATTGGGTAAGTGTTGCATGATGCCATTTGCGTTCACGTATACCAGGTCTGGCAAATTTGCACAGACGCTGGTCAAATTCATAGGCCAGAACAATTGCAACAATAGCCTCTTTCATTGGAGCATCGATTTTTTCCGCCAGTGCCAGTGCTGCCGGGATTATGTCACTAGGGTGGCTGGGATCCTCTTTCCAATATATATCATTAAAATCCAGGGCTCGAATCATTAAGGAATTGATCAAGCTCACATTTATTGCCGGCAACTTATCTCCGAAACCAATTACCGTTGCCTCTGGTACCCCTTCAATTTCAGTATATATGTTCCGGATAATA
This sequence comes from Fidelibacterota bacterium, assembly GCA_036476435.1. Lineage (GTDB taxonomy): Bacteria > Fidelibacterota > Marinisomatia > Marinisomatales > JAHJCW01 > JAZGBQ01. The sequence goes on along the minus strand of JAZGBQ010000245.1, from coordinate 1,645 downwards.
TTTACGTCGGGTGTGTGCATACTCCCAATAGCACACCCAATCGAATCATACAGAAATCGCTTAACCTGATGAACGACATTTTCAGGTAGATTATCATAGGTGAGTTCATGTGCAAATTCAGCCATCTGCCTTGAAATTGATTTATTCATTCTTATTCTTCAATGGACATTCAATTGACAAAATAAATTTTGTATCCCGGAAATTATAATTTCCCTGCGATCTCATTAGCCACCTCGATATTTGAGTTATTCAATCCAACATCATACGTCCCAACTTTTCCTTCGGCGATAACATCAGCAACTGCATTTTCCAGACGTTGTGCCATCTGGTTTTCCCCAATCCATTCTAACATCATTTTTACTGTAAGGATCATCGCTGTAGGATTGACTTTATTCTGACCATAATACTTTGGCGCAGAGCCATGGGTAGGTTCGAAGACCGCATAATTATCACCTATGTTAGCAGAACAGGCAAAGCCTAATCCGCCAATCAGTTGTGCTGCAAGGTCAGAAAGGATGTCACCGAACATATTCTCTGCAACAATAATCTCGTATTTCTCCGGATTCTTTACTAACCACATGCACATTGCGTCAATATTTGTTTCCCATAATTCAATATCAGGATAATTCACGGCTACCGCACGGGCAGACTCTGTCATAAGTCCACCTGTTTCCCGAAGAACATTCGGTTTATCAACCAGAGTTACAGATTTCCTCCCAAATTGTTTCGCATAGTCAAAGGCTTGCTTAACGATATTGGTACAACCTTGCCGGGTCATGATCCTGGTTGATATGGCAATGTTTTCCAATCCATACTTTTTGAATTTTCCCATTTTAGGATGGTTCTTATCCAATACATCGAACACATCAACAGGTATTGGATGAAATTCAACACCACCGTACATACCTTCCGTATTTTCTCTAAAAATTACCATATCGATGGTGTCCTTTAAATTCAGAGGGTTCCCCGGATACGCTTTGCATGGCCGCTGATTCGTATGCAGGTTAAAATGCTGCCGGAGTTGTACGATGGGCGAAAAATAAACCAGTCCTTTCCCTTTCAGATCGTCATTTAATTCCTCGGATGCCTTATCCTTAGGCTTTGATGTGATCGCACCAAATAAAGCACAATCCGTAGTATTAAGCATATCGATTGTACGTTTGGGAAGAGCTTCACCTTCGTTTTTCCAAAATTCCCATCCGATATCTCCATGAATGTAATCCGCATCGAACTTGAGTTTATCCAAAACGATCCTTGCACATTCCATGACCTCGTTCCCAACACCGTCTCCAGGCAGCCAGGCAATCTTATATTGTGCCATTATTTATCCCTCTTAATAGTAAGACGTGTAACAAAAAGATTATATTTTTTGAAGATCCTATAAACGTTTCTTCACCCATTTTTCAAGCCCGCCGCTTAAGATCAGATCCTGAGCCGCTTGACCAATAGGACCAATGCGAACTGTTTTTCCATTCGCACTTAATTCTGATTTTTTGAAATTTACCGATACATGAAAGTCCGTTCTCATGGTCAGGTTTTCACGTCCAAACTGACGAGTGAGATCCAGAATCAGTTCCGGAGCTTCGATCACAAGAAAGCCATTATTAATGGCATTTCGCTTAAAAGTCTGGCTGAACGAACCAGC
>JAZGBQ010000244.1:0-2026 GCA_036476435.1 Fidelibacterota bacterium | reverse complement strand
CTCCAGGTTATTATTTTGATACTGCGAATCTAAAAAGACACCCAATCCGTAGCCAGATGGAAGTGTTGGTTGACCGGCAGTTATTTTTAAGCCACGATAGGGATCATTCTTTATTAATAAATGCCCATCGAGATCTACAAAATCTGCTAAAGAACCCAAATGAGCAGCGGTTGTGATTCCAAGGGATGATTCCACCATACAGCCGATCATAATCTTCAATTTGAACTTTCGAGCTGTATCAATCATTCGCACTGCCTCTGGGAGTCCACCGCATTTTATTAGTTTAATATTAATACCATCATACGCTTCAGAAAGTTCTTCAATATCAGCACTTGTTTTGCAGCTTTCATCAGCAATAATGGGAATCGGTGATTTTTCTTTTAGTAGCTTTGCTTCGGAAAAATTATCTGATGCTAAAGGTTGTTCTACCAATTCAACATTTTTATCCGCCAGCCAATCACACATACTCATCGCTTCACTAAGTGACCAAGCTTCATTAGCATCTACACGTATTACCCTGTCTGTTATATTTCTTATACTCCTGATTATATCCTGATCATAGTCTGTACCAAGTTTGATCTTTAATATGGGAAAATCATCGTAATTCGTTAATTGATCAACGATTTTATCAAGATCATCTATAACAATTGTTATCGATGTCTTCGGAATCTTTGTTTGGCTGGACCATCCTAACAGATCTATTATTGGTGTTCGTGAATTCTGTGAATACCAATCAAGGAACGCGCAGATCAGGGCTGATCTCAATGACATCAGAGGACCGGCAAGATTATCCATTACTTCTATTCCATGATCCATGTCTTCCGGGGTATCTATTGTTGCTGGGATCGATTCAAGAGCGCTAAAAACATCGCCTGGATGTTCATTGTAACGCGAATTTGGCGCTGCTTCACCTTTTCCGGTTATCCCGTTGGAAGAAAGGTAAACAAAAAAAATATCATAATGGTCAAATGAACTGCGGGATATATGAAACGGCCGGGTACAATTCAGCCGGTATTGTGAAAATTGCAGATCCATCTGCTTAAATAATCAAATTATTAAAGGTCAGATCTTTTTTTGAATTTAGATTAATCACGAAAATTCGGTTTTCGCTTTTCAAGAAAGGCTGTAGTTCCTTCTATCTGCTCCTTGGTATCAAATAAACTCGCGAAAGAATTTGACTCCAGATCCAACCCCTCGTCAATTGACATGTCCGAACCACGATTAATACATTTGAGTGCAGCTTTGATCGCCAAAGGTCCATTTTTCAGGATCTCGTTTGCGTAATCCTTAGTTTTAATAATAAGGTCCTTTTGATGAACAACCGCATTAACCAGACCAATTTTCAGGGCTTTGTCCGCTGATATCATTTGTCCTGTTAAGATTAATTCGTTGGCTAGACCACTCCCAATTATTCTGGCCAAGCGCTGGGTTCCCCCCCATCCCGGAATGATTCCAAGCTTAACCTCTGGTTGAGAAAACTTTGCGTTATCAGCAGCAATCCTGATATGACACGCCAGACTGATTTCACAACCGCCTCCCAGAGCAAACCCATTGATCGCGGCAATCATAGGTTTTGGTGAACTTTCGATAGTCTTGGTTAACACTTGACCCTTCTTACTGAATATTAAGGCTTCGCTGGGAGACATAGTTTGCATGGATTTAATATCTGCTCCGGCAATAAAAGCTACATTGCCACTTCCGGTTATGATAACAACTCCAACTTTCTTACTGCTGATGCTCTCTTGTATAACATCGTGCAGTTCCTCTATAACTGTAAGATTCATTGCATTTAGGGCATCAGTCCTGTCTATTGTTATGATTCTTATTAAACTTTCCGTTGTGAATTTGATATAATTCATTTTCTTCTTTCGATCAAAATTGAATTTTGGAATTTATTATTTCCAGAACATCCGACTGAAAAGAACCATAATTGTGAAAATTTCAAGACGTCCAAGAAGCATGACAAATGACAATAACCACTTACCAACATCAGGCAGCAAAGCATAATTGTCTGTTGGACCAAAAT
>JAZGBQ010000243.1:0-6377 GCA_036476435.1 Fidelibacterota bacterium | reverse complement strand
GCTTTTAACACTATTATGATAAACTATAATCCTGAGACGGTAAGTACAGATTACGATATTTGTGACAGATTATATTTTGATGAAATCAGTTTTGAACGTGTTGTCGATATAAACGAATTCGAGAACCCCGTAGGAGTTATTGTTTCAATGGGTGGACAAATTCCTAACAATATCGCCATGGATCTTCATACCGAAGGCGTAAAAATATTAGGAACCGCACCTGAAAATATTGATAGGGCTGAAAATCGATATAAATTTTCAAAACTACTCGATGAACTTTGTATTGACCAACCACAATGGAAAGAATTAACCAACATTAAAGAAGCAGAAATGTTTGCTAATCAGGTCGGATATCCAGTGTTAATAAGACCTAGTTACGTTCTAAGCGGTGCTGCAATGAACGTTGTGTGGAGTAATGCCGGATTGGAAAAGTACTTAAGTGATGCGGTAAGTGTTAATCCAAAACATCCGGTTGTAATAACAAAATTCATTGAGAACTCCAAAGAAATTGAAATAGATGCTGTTGCCAAAGATGGTGAAATAATTATTTACGCAATGACTGAACATGTTGAAAACGCCGGGGTCCACAGTGGTGATGCAACAATATTATTGCCGGCTCAAAGGCTATATGTTGAAACAATTCGTAAAGTTAAGCGGATTGCTAAAAAAATTGCCGAAGGACTAAATATTACAGGTCCGTTTAACATTCAGTTTCTTGCCTATCATAATAAAGTAAGAGTAATAGAATGTAACTTACGAGCATCGCGAAGTTTTCCGTTCTGTTCAAAAGTATTCAAAAAGAATATGATCGAGATTGCCACAAATGTAATCTTAGGTGAAGTTATTGAACCAATCGAAAAATCAGCTTTTGACCTGGACTATGTCGGGGTTAAAGCAGCTCAATTTAGTTTTCCGCGGCTAAAAGGAGCTGATCCTGTTCTTGGAGTTGAAATGGCTTCCACTGGTGAAGTTGCATGCATCGGATCTGAAATTGACGATGCATTTTTAAAAGCGATGATATCAGTTGGACAGGATATCCCAAAGAAAAATATCTTGCTTTCTACGGGACCGGTTGAAAGTAAAGCACAATTTCTTGAAAGTGCGCGGATATTGCAAAAACTTGACTATACAATTTATGCCTCTGGAGGTACAGCAAAATTTTTAAACAATAATGCTGTGGAAGCAGTACGATTATATATGCCGCTTGATAAAAAGCAACCTAACATTATGGATTATTTACTTAATAAAAAGATTGAATTGGTACTAAATGTACCTAAGAACCATTTAAGAACGGAACTTAGGAATGGTTATTTAATCAGGCGTGCAGCTGTAGATTTTGAAATACCGCTGATAACTGATATCAAGGTTGCAATACAATATGTAAGCGGGCTGGAATACTATAAAAAACATGGATTAGAGATAAAATCCTGGGAGGAATATTAACCAGCGCCCATTGATTGGACTACTTTTTGGTTTGTATTCTCCGGTATAAGAACAATATAAATAGATGTCTCAAAACACGCATTTTTTTCGGTACTCTTCTTAATAAAAAGGGGTTTGCATGAAACAAACCCCTTAGGTGCATCCCTAGTGTTACAATTAAAATAAATTTTATTGTTTAGATCAAATTAGTTTTCCATCGGCAGTTTCGTCGATTTAAAAAATATTGTGAATTTAGTGCTGATTTTTATCCTACTGCGGCCACCTTTCACATGGTGTATCGAAAACTATATCTCCAATACTAATCCACCCAAAGTATGGATCTGTAGTTTTTTCTCCTTTTACTTTTGGTAAAGCCTTTTTTAATCGCATATTTTGATGAACGTGTATAGTGAGTCCATCCTCAGGAGTTTTTAATTCCTCAATGTTAAGAAGGTCGGGGAAAGGACCTTCGACATTTCCATAGTAACTAACCCACAATCCATCCGGATCATCAAAATCTCTTAAAGTTAGTTCTAATTGCGTTACAGTACCTTTTTTAGTCGTAATTGATGCCCATGGTATTACTGCGACTGTCGGCCCGCCTGAAGTTTCAATAATCCAATCATAATGAACATCGCCAGGGTTGTTATGATTTGGATACCAGCCGAGAGTTAAATTTGGCCATCTAGCTTTTCCTGGCGTACCTTCTGGACTAAGTAGCATTGGGTACGACGGATTAGGATTATCCCAGTCACAGTCATCATCAACATCGATGATAGATACACAATAACCAATAATACCACCACCACCGTCATCTGGATTGCCTGGTTTTCCAGGAATACCACCCTTAGCAGCCAAAGGCCCTGGGATTCCTGCTTGAGGTTCTGTCGGAAATACTGTGTTATCCGGTACGTTTTCACACGAAAAAAAGAACACAGCAATTGATGCAATAAATAACTTATTCATTCTAAATCCCTCCTTCATATCAAATAGATTGAATTACTCTGATAACTTACTGCTCTCCAGAAATTGCAGTGTCATGAACAGGTAAAAGGAATGTCATAATTATGTAAAAAATGAGCGTTATTTTGATCCTTGTTCCCCGAAAAAAAGCTAATTAAGAACAGAATCAATCAATAGATAGATAAATCAGGTTCAAAAATAATCAAAATGCAGTTCAGGTATTAATTCACAACAATATCGTCATTGGTATATTTTTAAGAAGGATACCCCTAGGGCGATTTAATTTTGATTTTTAACAAGACAAAAAAACAGACAGAATGCTGTTAATGCGGTAATCCAATTTTATCTAATAATTCCAAAAATCTTTCATCAGATCGAAGATCATCAAACATTGGGTGGATCCCTAACATGATCATATCTTTATTTTTTAATTCATAACCTTTTTGCAGCCACTCAATGGCCTTATCATAGTCATCAATACTCATATAACAAAGCGCGATGCTCGTAGCCTGGACACTCTGGCCGGTTGTGTAGGGCTGCCAGGCTTCGATCCACTTCAGCATAGCTTGTTTATAACCTGATTCCAGGTAAGTATTAACAAAGATCTCCGCCAGGATCGTATCCCCAACTGCAAGGAAGTAGTTTTTTACCGATCGGATCTGTTCATCAACCATATTTTTTTTATGGTAGGGATTGCTAAGCTTAAGATGTGTAACCCTGCTTTGAGGATGTAGTTCAAGCGTTTTGTAATATTGTTTGATCGCACGATCAAATTCACGTTTATACATGTAGTGATCTGCAAGGTATTCATTTACCCATTGATTTACAGGATCAAGACGTAATGCACGCTCTAACTGTAACAAAGCTTCATCCAAGCGTCCCTGGCTTGAAAGAAAAATTGCATAGAACTCCATCGTAATCGTACTATTGGGATTAAGTTCAAGAGCCCGCAGATATTCTTTTTCCGCCCCCACCCAATCCCAGTAATAGAACATCCGAACCATTCCAAGAGCAGTGTGTGCCTTACCCAAATTGCTGTCAATTTCTAACGCTTTAAGGGCATATCCTTCAGCTGCGGGCATTCTCTCTTTTGGTGTTCCCATTTTGCCGCTATAGGCAAATAACCAGGCTAACTCGGTATATGCCTGAGCAAATGTGGAATCGAGTGCAATTGCTTGTTTGTAGTAATCCAGAGCCTTGTGAGTATTTCCCATACCGAGATAGTGTTTAGCTTTAATAAATGCTACACGCGCATCCGGATCAACATGTGAGAATTCAGGCTCAAATCTTGCCAATCGCTTACGAGCTTCAGCAACAACGTCCTGTTGATCAGCAAAATTCTCTAGTACATTTTGGTAGGCTCTTTTAGCTTTCTCTATTCCGAGCTTTTCATAACAAATACCAATATGCAGTTGGGCATTTGCGCGAACCCTCCTGTCAGCAGATTGATCTTTAGTGACCTGTTGATAGAGTTGTATGGCGTCGCTGAGATTGCCTTCACCGATTTCTTTCTGGAGACCCCGTTGATAGATCTCATGCGAATTCTGGGCACATGCAAGGTCAGGCAGTCCAGCACTCAGAATAAGCGAAATAAATGGGATAAGGACTCTATTAATTGACGGTATGTGCAATATCTTCATTCCGGTGTTATTAGCAGATTATAGTTTGTGTAAGTATACAGAAATACGAAACAGGGTGTGTCATCGTTGTGTAATAAGTTTGTAAAATTTATGTAAAATGAGATCTACTAGGATTCGAACTTATACCCTACTCCTCTTATGCTTATAATATGTTTAGGCTTTGACGGTTCATCTTCTAATTTTTTCCTGAGACTTAGAATATAGTTATCAACTGTTCTGGTTGTCGGTACCCGTTCATACCCCCAAACCTTTTGCAGAAGATCATAGCGATGAATTACATCACCAGCCCGATCAATCATGAATTTCATGATCGCAAATTCTTTACTGCTGAGGTTGACCTCTTTATTTTTGAAAAGAGCGATATACTTTTTGAAATCCAGGGTGGCATTACCAAAAGAGTAAGTGTCAATACCTACGGGTAATTTATTGGTTCTCCTTAACACCACCCGTATTCGGGCCAATAATTCCGGGATACCAAAGGGTTTGGTTATATAATCATCGGCTCCTACATCCAGGCCGGTCACTTTATCAATTTCCGAACTTCTGGCAGTCAACATGATTATAGGGAGATTATTTTTGACCTTTTTTATTCTGCGACACACTTCATGCCCGTTCAGTCCCGGGAGCATAATGTCTAATAAGACCAGATCAAATTCTTCATGAAGAGCTTTTTTCAGTCCCTCTTCACCGTTGGTGGAGGTGCTGACCTTGTAGCCCTCAAACGTTAAATTGTCCTTTAGACCCCGTAAGATACTTGTATCATCTTCAATTATTAATATTGAATTCACGAACCTATACCATTTTACTTTTGTTAAATTGGATTGTAAAAGTACTGCCTCTATTAATCGTGCTTTTCACCGTTATGGTCCCTCCATGAGCCTCAACGATCTCCTTAGTGACGGTTAATCCAAGCCCGGTGCCTGTAACGCCTGGTTTATCGCCCTTATCAATACGATAAAATTTTTCAAAGATCTTTTTCTGCTGATCTTTTGATATTCCAACTCCCTGATCTTCCACCTCGATCAAAATGAATTCTTCGTTTTGACTCATCCTCAACCAGATCTCTTGTTTATCTCCTGAATATCGTATTGCGTTACTCAACAAATTGATTATTGCCTGTATCAATGCATCCTCATCAACGTTAGCATAAATTCCTTTTTCAATATGCTTGTTAATCTTGGAATTTTTCTCCCGTATCCAATAATCCAGATCCTTGACCGCAGATTCAACGAGCTTAGATAGATCTAATTCACGAAGATGTAGTTGTATTTTTCCCTCCTCCAATTTTGAAAAATCCAGGACGTTGTTAATGAGCCTTTTCAACCTGGCGGTTTCATTCATGATAATTTGTAAATATTCTCTACGGTCCTTAGCATTCTTTACTCGATTCATTAAGATGGATTCCGCAAACATATGTATTGAAGTAAGCGGTGTTTTCAGTTCGTGCGTCACACTTGAAACAAAGTCTGATCTCATTTGCGACATGTGGCGCTCCCTCGTGAAATCCTTTATCACTAAAAATACTCCCAGAACAATCGCACCGGACAGTAAAACGAGTGCGATACCATATATCCAGGTTGTTCTCAAGACATAGGCAGTGATAACATTTGGGTCGCTAAGCTCTACGATGATATTTTCACTCGACGGAAAAGAAAATATTTTTGAATACGAAATTTGTCTGCCTTCTAATTCGGAAGGATATGGTTCACTGTTTTTAAAATAAATATTGTAGTCAAATTCAAACTCGGATCTCCAGTTACCATCAACTATATCGAGCAGCAATTTTTCTTGATTGATAAGAAATCCAACCCGGTGAGGGCCGTTAATTTCCGGTTTTATAAATAATAATGTATTATTTCCGTCCATGACGGTGGACACAGGGGTGAAACTATTTATTAACACACCATTATCCAGTATTCCTTGATTCAATTGCTCCGTTATCATTTCACTATAGGATCTGATAAACCATAATTGATCTTGAAGTTCGTTAATGTTCCCACGGATTTGGGCTTTATTAATATTTTCCGTTGTTTCCCTGCTGGAAATCCACCCAGTGATCTGGTCAAGTAATTCTTTTGTATCCAGAGTAAGCGGGATTTCACCTTCTGACATTTTTAAGATCACATTTTCCAGATCTTGTACAAGATTCACATTTTTACTTTGGTCCTGAAGATTCAACAATTGGGAGACAGCATAGTTGATATAGGGGAAACCATACCGATCCGTCTGTTTATTATAGGATAAAAGTTTTTGATAATATTCTTCCGCCTGCGCTTGATTTCCGGATTTTATTGATACCCTGGCAACGGCATTAATTATTTGAGCCGAATCAGATCGATCAGATGCTAATGC
>JAZGBQ010000242.1:0-2790 GCA_036476435.1 Fidelibacterota bacterium | reverse complement strand
GAATTTCAGATAACTGATTGTCATTTAAACCGCTCACATCTTCTCCGTTAAAACAGTACACACCCTCGGAAGGTGTATCTAAACAGCCCAAAATGTTCATCAATGTAGATTTTCCAGACCCGGAAGGTCCCATAATAGCTACGTATTCATTGGTCTCTATGCGCAGCTTGATATTGTGTACGGCGGTCACTTCTACCGAGCCTAATTTATATGTTTTGGTTACACCCTTTACATCAATGAGCATTGTCCTCCTGCCTAATTCATATTTTTTCCAGGTATGTAATTCTATATTGACTTATTCATATCTCAAAGCGTCAATAACATTCTCATTTGCGGCACGAAGGGCAGGGTATATGCCCGCCACACCACCAATACCGGCACATATGATAAAACTGTAACCTATCCAATTCCACGGTAAGGTCAATCCCTCACCAATATGAAAGTGGTTGAAAATCATACCACCAATTATTCCTAATAGTCCTCCGAGAAACCCCAATATCATGGATTCAATTAAAAACTGTATGAGGATGTGAATTTTCTTTGCTCCGATCGCTCTCCTGATGCCTATTTCATGTATGCGTTCAGTTACTGACACCAACATCACATTGGCAATTCCGATACCGCCAACCATAAGTGATACAAGCGCAATGATAATGATGAAACTGGCTATTTCTTTGCTGGTTTCTTGAATAGTGGAAAGGTACAAATCCTGCCGCCAGACACGGAAATCGTTGTCCTGTTCCGGTCGTAATCGATGATTTCGGCGTAATATGGTCTCTATATCGAAAAGCGCTTCATCAAAATCCTCTGCAGATCGCATCTGTGCCAAAATACGAGAGAGATAATTTACTCCATACAAACGTTCCTGTGCGGTTGTCAGCGGGACAAATACCTGATCATCCGGATTCCACCAACTTTCTCCTTTTGCTCCCAGTAACCCGACAACCGTAAATCTCTTTGATTCTATCAAAATCGGTTTGCCGATGGGAGAATTATTCCCATATAGTTTTTCGTGGACTGTGGCGCCTAATATGCATACACGTGTTCTCCGATTTAATTCATCTTGATTAAAAAACCGTCCTTCGATGGGATGATCGTTGTTCACAAATTCATATGCAGGTGTCGTTCCAGTTATACGGGTTGTCCAATTTTGATCTTTAAATTCCGCAACCCCTTGTGCTGAATAAATTGGTACTGCATCAGAAATGACTTCTGAGGTATTTGCAATTTCTTTAGCATCATTCCACTTTAGGTTGACAACATCCTCTCCGGTGCGAATACCCCGCATTCGAGAAAAACCGGGACGTATAAGCAGGGTGTTTGACCCCAATGACTCCAAACGTTTATTAATCCTTTGCTGCGTAATTTCACCAAGAACTACAACGTATAGTACAGCTCCGATTCCAACAGCTATTCCAAAGAGGGTTAAAACGGAGCGTAAGGGATTCGCTTTAAGGCTTTGAAGCGCCTCAAGCAAATTTTCAAATAGTACCATTGGTAAACTCCATTAGTACATATTGATATTTAAGGTGATGTTTTGCGTTTGATCGTGCCAAAGCTGCGGCTGCTTTTTATCCTGTTTTCACGCCAATCGTTTTCTACTTTCAAACGTGACGTAATTGGCACACCAAGAATGTTGCCTTCTGTCAACCCGGATAAGATTTCAGTTTGTTTAAAATTGGAAAGTCCGATCTTTACCTTATGAAGTACAAATTCACTTCCTTGTTTTAATAGAACCATTCGCTCATTCGATTGTGTTTTAGCCTCTGTTAACGTCTGTAGTGCAATAGTAGAGATTAAGAGAACATTGTCCCGATTTACAATGGAAATTTCTATATCTGCATTCATGCCTGATTTTAATTTGCCATCGGTGTTTCCCACTTCTACAATCACATCAAACAGGGTTACATTCTGCTCAATTTTTGCTTCAGGCGCAATACGGACTATTTTTCCATTAAATTTGAGCTGTGGGTAAGCTTCTGCAATAACGGTTGCTTTCTGTCCTGTTTGAATCTTTCCTATATCAATCTCATCAATACCCGCTTCTATGTAAACAGTACTCATATCGGCGATATCGACAATTGGGGTTCCACCACTTACATTACTCACTCCTGAGGCAATGATCTGGCCTTCTTCAACATATTTTTGTAAAATAGTACCATCAATTGGGGCACGTACAATCGATTCACTCAGCCGTTCTTTAGCGCGTTCTAAAGTGGTTGTTGCTTGAACTAACTTTCCATTAGCAACTGCCAGGCTTAGTTCGATCTGGTCTCGCTCTTGTTCTGAAATAAGGTTGTCCCGGTATAACTGATTCTGACGATCAAAAGTACTCTGTGCTTGTTTGAGTTCTGCCATTGCTATATCTAAATCTGCTTGAGCCTGTGCAACTTCTGCTTTTTCATCCTTTTGATCGAGCCTGGCGATTAGGTCTCCTCTCCGAACAAAATCCCCTTCTTCCACTGATAACTATTCAATCAGGCCACTCGCTTTTGATTTCATCTCAATTCGACTGATAGGTTTCGCTACTCCATTGGCCGTGATAATAACTTGAAAAGTACCACGTTCTATCTTAAACTCTTTATATTTTGGTCCATTCTTTTGAGCGTCAGTTGCCTTACCACTTACTAAAAAAGAAACGATTCCGGCAATTGAGATAATTAGGATTATGCCGATTATGCCACTTATGACCCGCATTTTTGAAAAGCGCATATTCTTCTCTTTAACAATTCAACCTTAAAGTTACTAATAAAACGTTCCAATCCTTTTAATCTTCCTTTTATTACCCGA
>JAZGBQ010000241.1:0-8171 GCA_036476435.1 Fidelibacterota bacterium | reverse complement strand
AGGATCAATACTATATAGAACGCTCTCTTAATTCTGATTTACGGATGCGTGCTCATGTTTTATCCAGGGAAACCATTCGGTGGAAAAATCGACTCGACGCTATGATTGGGTTGGTACTTGACCGTCCCGTGGAGAGGCTCCAAAAGAAACTACTGATCTTGTTGGAGCTTGGTACCTGCGAACTGACAATTGATCAATCTGTACCAGTTTATGCAACAGTTGATAGCATGGTTGCATTAGCCCGATCAGAAATCGGAGATCGGACGACGGGATTAGTAAATGCAGTCCTACGAAGTGTTAGCCGTCTAAAAAAATCTGATATTAGTCAGCACATGGATATTTACCAGGAGCTTGCTTATCCGAAATGGTTATATGACAGGTGGAATAAAAATTATGGGGAAATGGGAGCGAATGCGCTGTGCACTTATTTCAATAAACAACCACCGTTGACAATTCGTCGAAACGTTTATTCCTGTTCAGTTTCTGATATAATGAACATGGCTGAAGAGACAGATATCAAATTGGATGAAATTCCTGGAACCGATATTTATTACAATGTAAGATCAGGCGGACAGATTTTACTTAGTCATGAATACTTTAAAACTGGCCGTATATCAATACAGGATCGGGCTGCCGGTCTGGCCGTTGAACTACTTGATCCTGGTCATGAAGATGTGATACTTGACGTTTGCGCTGCCCCAGGGACTAAAAGTCTGTACTTAGCTGAGATTTTAGGTAATAGCGGAAAGGTCTTTGCCAGTGATATATCCCTGTCTCGAGTTGAAAAGGCTCAATCTGATCAACAAAGGCACGGCATGAAAAATATATTTTGGGATGTTCGCGATGCTGTCAAAGATGAATTCCCGGCAGCTGATGCAATCCTGGTGGACGCACCCTGTTCAGGTACAGGAGTGATCGGTCGTCGACCGGATATCAAGTGGCGGAGAAAACCGAAAGATATTAAGCAAGCTGCTGCATTGCAATTAGCAATTCTTAATAATATGCAAAAATATTTAAAGGATTCGGGAACGCTTTTATACTCCACGTGTTCACTAGAGGAGGAAGAAAATTGGCAAGTTGCCGAAGCCTTTCTTAAATTAAATCCGCATTACAAAATTGTGAATGATGGTACAACCTCTGTTCGTCAGTGGATGGATACTTCCGGCTGTCTGAGGACCTATCCACCGGAAGATAATCAGGACGGTATGTTTGCAATTAAAATGGTTAAGGCAAATTGAATAATTTTCTAAGATATATTATCGCCATTGGTGTAATAATTGCATTTCTGGTGATACTTTTTGAGATTGTACTAATGCCCCTTTACGTACGTCATAATCAATCACGATATCTCATGGATATAACATATAAAAGTTTAATGGATGCGACTGAAATACTGGAATTGGAAGGTTTCCAGATCATTGTTTCAGATACTGTTTATACCAATGACCTTGCACCCAATACGGTAGTTGACCAATTTCCCAAGCCAAGTATGCGCGTAAAATCAGGACGGACTGTTCGATTAAAGATATCCCAGGAGGATAAATTAGTAGAAGTACCGAAGCTTATTGGACAATCACGAAGAAGTGCAGAAATTCTACTTCAGCAAGCCGGACTGGTCATTGACACGGTATATACGGAATATAATCCAGATTTTCCCCAAGGAACCGTTGCCTGGCAATCTCCACGAGGCGGTGATCTACTCAAGCGCGGATTGGGAGTTCATATTACTGTTAGTGAAGGAATGTCACCCAACTATTTTCAGGTTCCGAATCTATTTGGTCTAAGTAAGGATCGGGCTGGTTCCGAATTAGAAAAGGCAGGACTCCTCTTAGGAAAAATTTATTATCAGCAAAATATAGATCTGGTACCCTACACCGTACTTGATCAATCTATTCCTGAAGGTACTGTTCTTGATAAATCCGTAGATATTGATATCACAGTAAGTGTTCTGGATATGCAGGATATTTTTAACCAGATTATGGATAAACCTTGATTAGCTTAAATGAAGCATTGAGAAAATTGATCCACCTTGGATCCACGATCATTCCAATTTCTTATTTGGTATTTGACATTCCAAGGATTACGATGGCTTTTGTATTAGGACTTGCCTCATTAGCTGTTGTTTTCATTGATCTTGGAAGGACAAGAATAAAGTGGTTAGAAGTATTATTTTCAAAAGTATTTAATAATTTACTCAGAAGTCACGAGCGCACCGGGATGCTTACAGGTGCGAGTTGGGTGATTATTGGTGCTTTTGTTACAATCTTACTGTTTCCCAGGGATCTCGCAGTACTGGCACTTTTATTCATGTTTTTAGGTGATACTGCGGCAGCTTTAGTGGGTTTGCAATTTGGTAAAACCTTCATTTGGGATAAATCGCTTGAAGGTACGATCGCCGGACTAATGGTTTGCCTGGCAGTTGGATTTGCCTTTCCAAATATTCCATTATTAGTTTTAGTGTGCGGCGCAATCACGGCCATGGTAATTGAATTGTTACCAATTCCCATTGATGACAATCTGCGAATCCCGGTGGCGGCCGGTGCGGTAATGGTCTTGATTAACAATTTTCTTATATGACATTTCTGTATCCAAAACTCCTGTGGGGATTATTCTCAGTGCTTATCCCAATCATGTTGCATTTTATCAAGCGCCTTCGAATTCAGAAGAATGATGAGAAACCAAAATTAGAAAGTTTACCAATTTCAAAAAAATCCTTGGTACTCAGTCGAAAAAAGCGCGATACGACAGTTATCGTAATTATTAGATCCTTGATTTTAACCTGTCTTGTGCTAATGTTTGCCAGACCGATTCAGCACGGAACCATTTCCAGCGCAGCACCCGGAGATTTTGAATCAAAAGCAGTCCTGATCATTGATAATTCGGCAAGTATGGCAGCAAAAATAAATGAGATGTCGTTACTTGAAACATCCAAGCAGGGTGCCATTGAGGTCATCAATTCTTTTGAAGGCGTAACAAAAATTGATGTGTTTATGACGAGTCCCTTTAAAAAAGTAATTACAGGGACTTCCGGTAGTGATTATCTTGTTGAAGCAATTCAGCAAATCCCCCAATCCTTTGGAAAAGATGATCTTTGGCTCAACATAGTGAGCAGCCTAAGTGAACCAGATTCACTTTATTCTAATTATGAATGCCTGATCTTTAGTGATTTTCAATATTTACCGACAAATTCTGTTTTGGAACAGTTGCGATCATTAAATGCAGCAACGGACTGGCATGTATTCTTAGTTAGGCATGGATCAATCCAAAAAAACCTTTCAATTCGTAACGTTGTACCTTCAGATGATCTATTATATCCGGGAAGAGGATTAAGTATGGATGTCACCTTAGTTAATGACAGTGAGAGTGACTACCCTCAACTTCCTGTTGAACTTTATCTGGATCATATCAGGGTAGGACAAGTGTTCCTATCTTTCCCTATTGGGGCTACGAAGGAAATTGCGTTTCAAGTTTTTCCAGAGCGCGCAGAAATTATCAGCGGTTCGGTCGAAATTCCGGAAGATGATTTTAACCTTGATAACAATTTGTCATTTGAACTATCCGTTCTACAACAAATGAAGTGTAAAATAATAGGCTCAAATGAGGACGACCTATTTTATCTTAATTCAGCTATATCGACCATTGAAAATTATTTCCGTAATCTAACCATTGATACTCGAATTCACCAACGTATCGATCAGCTTAATCTTGATGATACCGATGTGCTGTTGCTATATGATCCGATCAATATATCGGAATCCGCTGTACGTGACCTGCACCGATATTTAAACAATGGTGGAGGAATAATATGGTTTGATGGCGGGAATCTTGAAAAATCCGTTGCAAATTCTCTTCAAGTTCAAATAGGACTACCGGTTATAGATAGTTTTATTCAAATTCGAGAACCCTCATCTAATGCAGTCACTATTGATCCTGCTGCTGACGGATTTTTTACAGGATTACCTTTACTATTCGATTCGGAAGATCTCCCAAGAATTTTTAAATATGGTCAGGTCATGAACGAAAGCGGGAAAAATTCAATGCTCAGGACCGATTTGGGTCATCCATTACTTTTGCATTGGGTTCAGGGAAGTGGAAAAATTGTCTATTTTCCTACATTATTAGGGGAGGAATGGAATGATTTTACGCTAAAGGGATCCCTGTTACCGATATTGCATAGATTGATATTATTGGTAGCTCGAAATGAATCGGGATCAGAATATATATATGCCGGAGATGAAAAGCGTATTTTGGTACCCGGTGAAATGATGAATAAAAGTTGGAGTCTTCGCACACCATCGGGACAGAGAATTCTCCTATTGCCAGATTTTAACCTTGAGATCATAACTATTTCTGACACATATGAGATTGGGCATTATATTGTTCTGGCAGATCAGAAACCTTTCACGATTTTTTCGACTCGCTTACATACTGGTGAATATGCATCGAATCGAGCTGATATTACCTTGGTAGCCGAGGCATTCAGTTCTGATCGGACACGCATTCTATCTGCAAGAAATTCACCCGGTAACGAATTTAAGAATATTCTTTATGGTCGCCAGTTGTGGAGAGTTTTTCTGATTCTGGTGCTTGTGCTATTGATCCTGGAGACAGGAATAACGAGAATTGACACCGATCAACTTCTAAAATCGATACAAAAATGAATGTTACATCCGACCCGAATCACCTGACGATGAATGAGATTTCCGAGCGTGCTCTGTTGGTTGGTGCCATATATGGTGGAATGGATGAGACAACCGTAAATGAACATCTAGATGAATTAATGTCTTTAGCCGAAACAGCCGGTGCTGAAGTAGTTGGCAGGATAAAGCAACGATTAAAAAAAATTAATCCAGCTACTTTTATAGGTAAGGGGAAAGCTGAACAGATATTACACCAGGCAAAGGAATTGGACGCACAATTAATTATTTTCGACGATGAGTTGAGTCCGACCCAAACAAAGAATTTTCAACGATTGAACCAAGATATTAAGGTTATCGACAGAAATACTTTAATATTGGAAATATTTCGCCAGCATGCAAAATCACGTGAGTCAAAAACACAGGTGGAGCTGGCACATTTACAATACATTTTACCCAGGTTAACGCGTATGTGGACCCATCTGGAACGGCAGATGGGTGGAATTGGTACACGGGCGGGGGCTGGTGAAACTCAAATCGAGGTTGATCGCCGTTTAGTTCGTAATAGAATCGCAAGGTTAAAAAAGGACCTAGTCAGGATTGAAAAAGAACGCATCACGCAGGGTAAAAGAAGACAAGACCATTATCGGGTTGCATTGGTTGGATATACCAATGCCGGAAAATCCACTCTAATGAACACAGTTTCAGGTGCGGATGTATATATTGAGGACCAGTTATTTGCAACTCTTGACACGACCATACGATCAGTTGAATTGGATAACAATCACAAAATTCTAATAAGTGATACGGTTGGATTTATAAGAAAATTACCACATCATCTTGTTGCAAGCTTCAGAAGCACACTCAGTGAAGTTCGGGATGCAGACTTAATATTAATAGTTCTCGACGCTTCTTCTCACCAATTTGCACAACATTATGAAACGATAATTAGTGTACTCGAAAGTCTGGGTGCTCATAAAACACGGTCGCTGGTTGTGTTGAATAAGATTGACATTTGTGAAAACAACGGACAACTGCTGAATATTAAAGGAAAGTTTCCTGATGGTGTGCTTACTTCGGCAAAAAACCAGATTCGAATTGATGTAATACTACAAAAAATAATAGAACGAACACATAAAGATTACCGAACCGTAGATATTCATTTGCCTTATGATCAAAACCGCCTTTCAGCAATTGCACAAAGTGACGTTTCAGTATTGGATCGTAACTATGATGAAAACGGCATTTACTTGAAACTTCACGGATCCGCCCGCAGGATAAACAAAATCCTACGTCTGATCGAAGAAAATCCCAGATAAAGAAATTCCGTCCATCCGGGAAAAATCGACTGAAATAAAATACCGCAGCAGGTAGTTTTCAGGACCGCGAATTTTCACGGTGGACGCCTCCCGTTTACAGCAAACTTCCTACATTTTACCTTCATTGGTAATAGTTCCGGTAGTAATCGGAAAAGGCGCGTTTTTTGTAAACGGAGTACAGCTTCCTAAAGTTATTACTGAAGATCCTAAATTAACTAGCCTACTGCGGAATTTTTAAAGAACCATAATTCTGTGCAAAGTTAATACTGCAAAATTAAAGAGGTAAGTAAAATTGATTGTAATATTATAATTGGAAAACAAATGTACTAATCGCAAACGAACTGATCCGCGTCTTTTTCACCGTAATGGCTGCACAGCAAATTCCTCCCCGAAAATATTCGGGGAGGAATCGTTCGTTCACTTAACCGCGTGAGGTAGGAGTTGTAATGAACGGTAAATTATTTTATTACCAGCAGAAGCGCCGTATAAATGCGATAGTCCAAGGAAAAAAATCTTGTTAGTACTGGAAATACTTTTTCAAATGCTAAACAAATCAGCTAAATATCCTTTATAGGGCTAGTTATAGATAAGCAATATCAATTAAGTGTATTTTTACACAAAATTTCCTAAAAGAAAAATAAACAATATTGCTAAAGGTAAATAGTAAAAATACCTGCTTTTGTAATAATATTAGGTTTTAAACAGAATTCTGATCTGGATAGAGATTTGTTTCACCTTCACTTTTGGCAACTATAACAGCACCGATACTATCGCTTGTAATGTTTACCATGGTTCGTGCCATATCCAGTGGGCGGTCAACTGCAAGCATGGTCCCGACTATGATGGCGGCTCCGGGATGATTCCCTAACCCAACGGCATCTAATACGATAAAAATCATTACCAGACCTGCCGACGGTATTGCAGCCGCACCTACGGATGCAAGAAATGCTGTCAATACCACAATTACCTGTTGGGCTACAGTAAGATCAAAACCCAATGCCTGGGAAATAAAAAGTACTCCGGCACATTCATAAAGCGCTGTACCATCCATATTTATCGTTGCACCCAGAGGTAAAACAAAACTTGAAATACGATTGGAAACACCTGCATTATTCTCCACGCAACTCATTGTAACCGGTAGGGTAGCACCTGAAGAACTAGTGGAAAATGCGGCAGCCATGGCTGAAGCTATGGCACGAAAATGTTTTACTGGATTGATCCCTGTAAAAATATAGAAAATGATCGGTAGAACTACGATAATATGAATCGTGAGACCGGTTGCGATGGTGATCATGTATAACGCAACTCCCTTAAAAAGTTCGAAACCAACGGTAGCAACAGCGGTACTGATCAAGCCAAACACACCAATCGGTAAAAATTTTATAACAGCACGTGTAAGGAACATCATGGCTTTAAATCCAGCATCGAATAAATTTTGCATGAAATCCCTGGATTTCTCAGGTAGACGCGGTATAACACTGCCAAATACGATGGACCAAAAGATCAGGCCTAGTATATCTCCATTTGCAGCAGCATTAACGGGATTTGTCGGTATCATACGGATAATAATCTCAAAAGGTGAACTGGGGGCTGAAAGCGAATTTGGGTCAAAGCTGCCACTCACTGAGGACAATTCCACACCGGTACCCGGTTGTATAATGTTGGTCAAAACCAATCCAATAATTATGGCAAGGAAGGAAGTGAGCATATAATATCCGAATGTTTTTGCCCCGACGCGACCAATATTTTTTCCGAGACTTATCACTCCGGATGTTATTGAGAACAGGATCAAGGGTATGATAACCATCCGTAAAAGTCGCATGAAGATTATTCCAAGAGGCTCTGCAATTAAAGCATCGTCCTTGAAAATTAACGCAAAAATAATGCCCAGCACCATGGCGATCAGAACTTGCCAGTATAATTTGATCTTCATCAGGAGGAATTTATCGACCCGGCAGGTCAATGCCAAATGTCATTCGTTCTTCTTCGAACGTTTTTGTTTGAGTTCAGTATATTTTTCATAAAATGAGTCTCCTGCATCAGAAAAAAAGCGCAGAATACCTGCGGAACGAGGTCCTTTTTCCGATCTTGATTTGACGCGTTTAAACGTGATGTGGAAAATTGTATCCATCAGATCCTGAATATGTGCCAGTGCGGACCCGATCTGTCTCGAAATTGGTTTATTCATTTAGCAGTTTCCGAATGACATCGATTT
>JAZGBQ010000240.1:0-3863 GCA_036476435.1 Fidelibacterota bacterium | reverse complement strand
TAGACAAAGAGCAAATAGATTTAGCAGCCCTCATTGAAAACATTGTTAACGATTTCAATCCTAAAGCACAGAAAAAAGGATTGATTTTGAATTTTAATTCACAGATCAGAAAAACAGTTATAAAGACAAACGAATATTGTGTTTACCGTGCGCTTATCAATTTAATTGATAATGCCATAAAATACACTGAAGAGGGGCAGGTGGACGTTGAATTAAAAAGGAAGGGAAAGAAACTTATCGCCACCATCGTAGATACAGGTATAGGAATATCAGGCAACTATTTAGATAGATTATTCGATCCTTTCAGCCAGGAAAGCGAGGGTTTTACAAAGAGTTACCAGGGAGTTGGATTGGGTATGGCTTTAACGAAACGGTATCTGGACATGGTTAATGCCTCCATAGAGATTGAGAGCACAAAGGGAAAGGGTACAAAATTCACGTTAACGTTTAATTAGATTAACAGAAAAAGAAAATTATTATGGAAAAGGCACAAAATAAGTTGGTGAACGATACTCTCAACCGCCCCATGATTTTAGTTCTTGAGGATGATGACAGCTCACAACAATTGATGTCAATTCATCTGATGGACCAATACGATAGTTGTTATGCTGTTTCATTCGAAGAAGCCATGAATCTTTTGAAAAAGGAACGGTCCATTGATCTTGCCCTTGTAGATCTAGCCTTAATTGGTGATAAGGATGGTCTTGACTTTGTACGTTATTTAAGAAAATCGAAAAAGTGGCGTAATCTCCCGGTAATTGCAGTGACTGCCCATGTGTTTAGAATAAACAAACAGCAGAGTATCGCAGCAGGGTGCGATGATTTTCTTACTAAACCCATCCGGAGACAAGAATTGTTAAATGCGATCGAGAAATATTTTCCCAATCAATAGTGATTTGGAAATATGATTGAAAATGTGGCGCATGAATCTTCATTTCGTTAGAAAGATTTTGCCACCGATTTAGAATTGAATTTTACCAAAAACTCAGAGCAAGGGTAAATCTACTACACTGAAAAACTAGCTACTGCTTCGTCCACACTATCGTAATCCTTAAAAATATCAATAAGTTGAGTAAATATGAATAGGCTGCGTATCTTCCTCGAAGCTCGAGCAATTTTTAAATCTCCATCGGCATTCTTCAACGATGTATATGAAGCAAGTATTGCCCCTAATCCAATACTTGCAAGCCAAGATACTTTACCAAGGTCCATCACAACTTGTTTTTTTCCACTATCAACAAGTTTTTTTACATGACGATGCAGATCACTACTGTGTGCATCCATCATCATTTTACCAGACAGAGATAATACCGTAACACTACCGTATGTTTTTTCTTTGATTCTCATCTTATCTCCTGAATTTATCTATTTTACTATTTCATTGCCTAGGAACACCAGAATAACACCAGATGCCCCTAAAACTCTTAATATCCCTAACAAAAATACTCAATAATTAACAAATTGTTGGTAACAAGATCAATTTAATCAACTGTCAAATCAAAATTCTTAGTAATAGGTTGTAAGAATTGTAAATTGATCATGCAGTTCGGATTTATGAAGGGGAGGTAATTAGGCAAAATGAATAAATCATCAATTGTAATATACATAAAGTGAAGAAGAAATATAATTTAGAAGATGAAGTAATTCGACTTCGAGCATCTGTTGAGGAATTAACAATTCTTAATGATTTGGCAATTGCTGTGAGTGGTACCAAGGAAGTGGATGATGTTCTGGATCTTATTGTTGAGAAATCAATTAAATCTTTGAAGGCTGAGCAAGGTTCAATTTTACTTTTAACCGAACAACAGAAAACACCGCTGAAGACCCTTGTACGTCAAATTGATAATACCTCATTAATATCAAGTTACAAAGTAGGCTCTCATATTACAGGGTGGGTGTTACAAAAAAAACAACCGCTAATGATTAAAAATTTATCGAAGGATGAACGCTTTGTTACAACCAGAGAAGAACAAGAACAAATACGAACAGTAATCTGTGTTCCAATTAGTGCTGCTGGAGAACTTATTGGAGTTCTGATGATGACCAATAAGAAGACAGGGGATGCTTTTAATTCGGAAGACCTGCGATTATTGACCATATTGGCTTCACAGTCAGGTCAGTTAATTAAGAATTCCTGGCTTCAAGAGGAGGCATTGATCAAAAGATCGATGGAGAGGGAGTTAGAGATAGCGCGGGATATACAGATTGGACTGCTTCCTAAAAATCCACCGCATTTACCCGGTCTTGACCTGGCCAACTATTTTCAGCCCGCATCCCAGGTAGCCGGTGATTATTATGATTTTATTCAGATTGGCGAAAAAAACACAGGTATAGTCTTGGCGGATGTCTCGGGGCATGGCCCCTCCGCGGCTCTGATTATGACCATGGTCAAAGGGGTGCTACATTCTTTAATACCACGATTCGACTCTGTTGATAAAATGATGTCAGAAATAAATAATACAATGAATCCAATTATACCACCGGAAATATTTATAACGATGGTGTTTTTATTGGTGAACCTAGAAAATATGACGCTGCGCTATTCAAATGCCGGACATCCTCCAATGATCCACGTTAATAAGCGATTGCGTATTTTTGAAGCAGTGGATTTGCACGGTTGTGCAATTAATATGATAAAAAATCCGAAATTTTCAACAATAAACTTTCCCTTGGAAAGTGACAGTATTTTTGTTATTTATACTGATGGAATTATAGAAATTCAGAATAATAAGGGTGAAATGTTTGGTGTTAATAGATTACTGAATACAATAAAGGGGAATTGTGAGAGATCGGCAGAGGAGATCGTGATTCATATTATTGATGAAATGAAGACTTTCTCAGCACCCGATCAATTATACAGTGATGATTCGGCAATGGTAGTTCTCAAGGTGGTATAATTGGTAACGTCCTTTACAAAAGAATTGGTCTCTCTAGATAAGATATTTGATTTTCTAAATATTTTTTCTAAAAAGGTCAAAATGAATAAAACCGTTCAAAATCAGATGTTCATGGCTGTCGAAGAGATATTTACAAATATGGTGAAGTATAATAAAAACAGTGGTGATAAGATTGAAATTTCGGTCGATTGGAATGCTGATTTGTCGAATCTTTCCATATCGTTGAAAGATTTTAATACTGAATATTTTTCAATTAACGATACAGTTGAATATGATCCTGAACTTCCGCTTGGTAAACGACAGCCAGGAAAACTTGGACTTTTTCTTACTAAAAAAGTGATGGATGAGGTCATCTCAACTCACGAGGATGGCAATTTAAAGGTTACCTTACTAAAACACCTGGGAAAAATAGATGTTTGAAATAAATCATATTAAAAATCACCTGATCTCTCTATCTGGAAGACTTGATGCATCGCAGGCTGAAAAGGCGAGTGTTGTATTCAATAACGTGCTGGAATCCATTACATTGGATTTTAAAGATCTTGAGTACATCTCAAGTGCTGGGCTGAGCATTATTTTGGTCACCCAGAAAAGATTAAAAGACAATGATCAAGAGATAACCATTCAGAATATGAACCGTCATATCAGAGAAATATTTCGGTATGCCGGGTTTGATCAGATCATTCAAATAGATGAATAAAGAATCAACTTTTTTATTGTGAAAGTGTAGTTATGGTAGAGTATAGTGATAAGATTCTAGTACAAAAAACACTCAAGGGAGATAAAAGGGCATTTGAGATGCTGGTGGAAAAATACTACAAACCTATTTATAACGTAGCGTTTAGAATGACAAGTAATAAGGAAGATTCAGAGGATGTTACCCAAATGGTATTTGCAAAAGCATATAAAAAACTCGAAAGTTATCAACCCTCTTACAGATTCTTTAGCTGGATCTATAAAATAGCT
>JAZGBQ010000024.1:0-3820 GCA_036476435.1 Fidelibacterota bacterium | reverse complement strand
TATTATATAATAATGATATTCTCCGTAATCTCTTATTAAATAAATTCCAATATGCGAAGTTTTAAAATTAATCTCTGACGATTTTGACCTTTCGATCACCAGTAATGCAGTAACTCTTTGATAATCTCAATTGGTATCCAGATTGTATCCGATTTTCTGTCTGATCTCTTGATTATAAGTAATGCGGTCACTCTTCGAGAAATTCATTCTGTATCCGACATGTATCCAAAATATAGGTTATTTTAAGCCTGAATTGTAATGTTGCTCCTTTTTGTTTGTACTAAATACTAACTTAAACATTGGTACAACTTTTGGGGGGCAGGTCATATCTATTAATCTAAGTTACGAATAGAAAAATGATAGAAATAGTCTCCCTATAGTCACCTATGAGGGCGTTCTCAGGGGGTAATCAACTGCCTTCACACGGCAGTAATTGTGATGATAAAAGGATTCAAGTATCGACCCAACTTAGACACACTGGCTTATAAGTTATTGATATTTAAAGCAAGTATTTGGGCTTATTACCAGAAACCTAATAATTTGAATCTGTCCCCCGCTGCTGAAAGATTTCTTCAAGTAGTTAAAACGTTTAAGTCCTTATGGTTTTCAATTCAATCATTACCCGGGTCCCGTGGCTTATCACCTGCTTTATGTGTGAGAGTGGGCGTATGCGCCCATCCGTTACCATCAGGAAACGGAAAATCATTAGCTTCCCACCAATCAGGATTGCCGGATTTCCAAGGATCTAGAAAGATGACACGCCCGCTACTTTTCGCCTCTAGCCGCACAAAGTGATGGTAACTGAATAGCGACCAGTGTTGCCTAGCTCGAATCTTCTGAACCCGCCAACAAATCCACGTTCGTGTCACAAGTGCTGACCATGAGACTTGTGCCCAATCAGCGCAATTTCCTACTTTGTGCAACCCAAGGCCGGGATCAGAATACCCAGGATCGTCACCAGCTTGGTAGTTTCCCCCATCTGGCGCACGCGCATTATTCACATCATTTGTATATAGTTCCAACATTCGCTGAAACTCGGCGTCTTCTTCCTCTTTGGTACAAAGAGACCCATTACGTAAATCATCAAAGATGGTTGTCCTACCTGTTATCGGTGCGATGCTGCCTTCTAGTGGTGTAATGGTAGCTCCAGCAAAGGCTGAATTGCTTCCAGCAATTAGTCCAATCCCCAGAAGTATAATCGCTGCACATACCCAATACCGGGTACGCCCAGCTCGAGGCTGCATTATCGAATCTTTCATTAGTCTACTTCTCATTTTATCCTCCATTATTGTTTATCATTTTTTAACAAAAAGTCGGGAAAAACTCCCTCGTCTATTTTTCACCTTATTTAAAGTGACAACTTTTAAGATTCGCATATTATATCACTTATAAAAAGGAAGAGTATAAAAATGCCACTTAACAACCCCCATATTAATCAATTAATCTCAACTACTATTGGCCGGTGGTCACTCGGAAACCGGTCCCGATCATCTGCAGGACGTGTTGTATCTTCCTGATCATTATACTCCGTGTGTGCTATTCGAGCGTTTGCATAGCGATTGCTCAGTGCTGGAGATAGTAGGATATGGTCTAAAAGAATCGGACGGTCATTAATATTATCTATGAAGTCGTCGAACCGTGCAGTATATAGCTCATTTGAAGCAACATTTCCGACTAAGGCGTGTTCGAATTGGTGATCCGGACGATAGCTACTACCAATAAGTATATCTGCAACACTATGAGTTAGATAGTTTTTCTCAAAATAGTCGAATCCAGGCCCATCATTGAAATCACCTGTTACAACTATAAGTGTCGCTGGATTAGTATTATACAAACCATCAAGATATTCACGAGTATGCATTGCTTCTGTACTAATGCGTCGTCGGTTTTCTAATGCGGCAATGATAAACTCTTGCCGACGGTTAGGATTATTCCACATTGATTGCTGCTGATGAACATATTTGGACTTTGTGTGAAGGGTCAGAATACGGATAGTTTCCCCCGTGCCGCTGAGCTCGCCATCAACTACTAGTGGATTTCGAGTATAACTATATGGTTCGAGCACTGCATTCCCATCAATATCAGCCATCCACTCAACGAACAAATTGTTCGTTGTATTGTCACTCGCCAATCTTGCATTTTGAAATAATCCACCACGTTTGATTAACGTGTATATCTTCTGGGCGCTACCATCAATTCCTCCAAGCTGGTCAAATAATGGCTGTCCATTACTGCCGAGTAAAAAGTCATTGATAAACAAACCCATTTCGTTAGGATCACTAGGTCCTTCCTGTAAAGTAAGCACATCAGGGTCAATTGCTGTGATCACATTTGCGACACGCTGTGCCAAGTCCGCTACATTTGCAATTCCGCTATGTGATTGACGCCACGCTACCTGTCCACCACCAACAAACCATTTATTCATCCATTCAATATTCCAATCCATGAATTGCATAATACACCTCTCTTCCTTTTTATATGATAATTTTTGAGTTCACAAATGAAAAGCTTAAGTCACATAAAACAGTACCCGGTTCTCCGTTGATTACGAGATTTCAAAAGGCCAGAGAGAATAATCAGTCGCCGCGAATCAAAGCCTTTGCCTTCGTTTCAACTGTCCATTCATGTTCGGTGGAATCGTACAGAAGATTATCCAAGCTCACATCGTATTCTGCCAAATGACATTCAATTAGGTTACTCTCGGCTCCTCCAGTATCACGTAGTGCTTGAAAATCAAATAGGCCAACAATCGCCTGGAAAGGACTTTTTGCCCCTAAAGTTTTCCACAGACCCACCTCAAGGCTGTACTGCCATTCAGGATAATGGCTTTCCCCATGCCCTTCCCAGTCTTGATAACGGAGCTGTCCGTATCTATTTCCACTCCCATCATAAAGAACATTAATATGTATCCTGATATTTTTGACTTCTAACAAGCCTTTGTTTTTCACTTGAATTGTGAACAATCCAACATCATCAACGTCCCACTGTCCACCGTATGAACCATATGGCGTGAAGTGATCGATTTTAATTTCAATGAACTCCTTTGCATAACCAGAGATCTCTGATGCTAGGTCTTCTAGTATTGACATATTTTGACCCTCCTCTTTATATTGTATGTATTATATTATAATTATAATGGTATTAATTATAACACTAGGATAATTATACGATTAAATTTAAATATTATCAAGTGTGGTGTAACGTGACACCTTTCTACTTATTCATAAATTGATATCGAATTCATAAACTTTCATGCAAATCATAATTAGGATGAGTATTGATTCTAGTCGTCCTACTTGATTAATAATACATTTGTTCTTTAATGTGATTTTCAAGAGTAAATACGACCAATTCTAGGCACACTTTCCTCTAAGTTACTATATATATGGAGGTTGCCTGGGTTCGATTCCCAGGCGTTCCCGCTAAGCATATTTTGCGTCATATTTCATTTTTCCGTCTATCATTATAATTTTACCGACGAGAAGCAGTCCCTTCTTTCCATAATTCCATTTGTAGTTGTGTGTAGTTTTGTGCATTACTTGGTTTGAATTTTGGTCACATTATGGTCACATTTTGAATCGACGCTAGCGGATTGGGAATCTTATTAATGTAATCTCGCGCCAGCTGAACATTTGGATGAGTATAGATTTTGGTTGTTTCACTAGTTGAATGAGCAAGCAGTATTTTCCTGTCTTCAATCTGTAATCCAAGGTCTCTAAGTGTATTATTAAAAGTAACTCGAAAACTATGAAGAGTAGCTTTTGGTCTATCATGTGCTGTCATAATTGATTGTAAGTGAATTCGAGGTTTTGATATTAAA
>JAZGBQ010000239.1:0-3863 GCA_036476435.1 Fidelibacterota bacterium | reverse complement strand
TTGATCATATTGATGGAACGATGGGGTACATGACAAACAAAAAACTGATGTTACCTAACAACTGAATGTAAAAATTCGGAAAAAAACTCAGGCTAGGCCAGGAATTGGCACATGTCTATTAATTACCCCGGCAAGATTGTAATAATCGTATGGTTTTTGAATAAAATCGTTAAATCCCTCTGAAATAAGTCTGTCACGATAATGAGCATAGGCAGTGATGGAAATAATTGGTTTATTCTGCATCAATCTATTCGAACGTAGCTGTTTCATTAGTGTTACACCGTCGTTTCCGCTTCCTAGATTGATGTCCAAAATAGCAATATCGATGTTGAAATGATTTATAAACGCCGTCGCTTCTTCGGCAGATTGGCAGGCAATAACATTCATATCCAGTTTCTTTAAAAGATAACGCAAATAGTCTAAGTGGTTCTTGTCATCTTCAACAACAAATATGGTCGGATTTCCTTTAATATGACGTTCAATAATGGGCATTGAGTCTCCAGTAGGGATTTATTAAGGATAATAAGACCTTAAAATATACATATTATATTTAATTTGTTAATACACATAATCTGTATAGATATGAGTTTCTCGAAACTTGTTCAATTGTTCAGATCGAAATCCGTTAATAAGGAATTCATAGTAAAATTTGAACAAAAAGGAAATATTTACAATTGCCATGCAATGAATTGTTATGCTTGAATTAGGATATTAATTTTCAATTAAATTCTTTAATAATTAATTACTGATTGGTGTCTACTTATGACTTCATATAATTTCGATGATATTAGTTTAATACCCAGAAAGCTATCAAACGTCCGTTCCCGAAAAAATATAGACCTTTCAATAGAACTGAAAAATACTAGGGGTCTGGGTCTCCGTCTTCCCATTCTGCCTGCGCCAATGGATACAATTAGCAGTGTTGCAATGTGCGTAGCGTTTTTCAATAATGGAATGTTTGGAATGATCCACCGTTTTCAGTCGGTTTCAAAGCGACTTAATGATTATCGGAATCTAAAGGAGCACGGCATGGACGCATTCATTTCTGTGGGTCTGGAAGAGAAAGATTTTGTAAAGGATGCATATCAGTATGGAGCACGGCTTTATACGTTGGATGTTGCCAACGGATTTAACAGGTCAGTTGAACCCATGATAAAGTATATCAAGGACCTCGAAGATACATACATCATTGCAGGTAATGTCGCCTCACGGGAAGGCTTCAAATATCTTACCGAATTAGGTGTCGATGTGATTCGTGTCGGAATTGGTACTGGTTCTATGTGTACGACCTCAATTATGACCGGTATTGGACAGGGGACTGTATCGGCACTACTGGAATGTGTTGAAGAACGAAAAACATTAAGCAATAAATCCCTTGTTATCGCCGATGGCGGTATCACAAATGCCGGGGATGTCGCTAAAGCACTTGCAGCAGGGGCAGACCTGGTTATGGTGGGTAGGCTCCTAGCCGGTACAAAAGAAGCAGCCGGTAATATCCTTAAATACAACGGCAAACTTTATAAACCATACCGTGGCTCTGCATCATTTGCCGTACAAAAACAAAGCGGAAAAAATCCCTATTACGTTGAAGGAGACGAGACAATTGTTGAATATAAAGGCAGCGTACAGAATATTTTTGATCAATTGGAGGCGGGATTACGCAGTGCTTTCAGCTATATGGCTGCGGTAGATTGTGAGTCGTTCCGTCAGAATGCTGTCATTTCTTTTAATTAGTTGTTTATAAAGGACGGGCTACTTTAGTTCAACAGTATTGTTGGCAGTCTGGTGCTGTTTGAAGATAATTTAAGTAGTATCAGGTTGCCACGAAGTGTCCTTTTATGGGACAGGGGCTGTATCGGACTGTTACATGATAAACCATTTTTAAAATAAATATATTCAAAAACCTACCGTGTTGATAATGCTATAATGATTTATTGTTAGGCTTAATATGAAAAAGCGGAAATTATCCTATCTATGGCATGACTATTGTAAAGGGTTATGATAATAATAATATTAAGAGGAAAAACGATGTCAAACCCCATTATAAACAATAGCAGTAACAGCAGTGCGTCACAGACAGTTGTTCACTCCACACGAACTAGGGAATTGGTCAAACCGCTTAAAACGGGTTCCTATTCTACCGGGGAACTCAAGTGGACGATACCTTATAAAGACGGAAAAATGCATGGAACTTTCAGGGGATATTACCGAACTGGGGAAATCCAATTTGAACTTTCATTTTTGAATGGTGAGTTTTTTGGAGGTCTCACAGTTTTTGACCGGAAAGGATTTATTATATCTGAAAGTATTTATTCTAACGAGGAAAGATGGGCAATTGATAATGCGATGAAATTAGTTGACAGCCATATCAATCCATTCGTTTTATTGCCTGATTAGGGTTTTGGATATTTACTAACCACTTACTGCTGATCAAACCGATGTATAAAGTTGATCAACCCTATACTGGATCTGCAACGATCTTATTAATTGAGGATGACAGGGAGCAATCAAAGTATCTCAGGTTTTTGTTAAATAAATTGAATTTGAACGTTGTTGTTTGCTCTACGGGTGAAGAAGCACTTAGTTCAGTTCAATTATATCGCGTCGATGCGTGCCTGTGTGACATCAATTTACAGGGAAATATGAGCGGATTCTACGTCTTGGATGAACTACGCTGGAGTAAGCATTTTTCCGGGAAACCTGTTATCGCCATTACCGATTTTAATAATCAGGACCAACGATATTCATTATTTGGTAAAGGATTTTCCGATTTTATTAAAAAACCAGTCGACCTTCAAAACCTGGCAACGGTCCTAGACAGACATCTTCCTGTATAAGTATCTATAATTTATATTATCTTTAACAAAAAGATTCCAGTTCCCTAAAATTTTTTTTATTGAAACGGTAGAAAAAATACCAGATGTGTTATTAATTTTTACCTTTTGATAATGTATTCAGAATGTCAAGTTATTACACAATAACCGATCATATCAGAAGAGCCGACAAATTCCCCTAAAAGTAAAATCCCACCTTTTCTCGTCGAAAAAGCAGGCTTACCGAAGAGCGGGACCGACGGGGCTCGAACCCGCGACCTCTGGCTTGACAGGCCAGCGTTCTAACCAAGCTGAACTACGGTCCCAGTGTTTTACATTATTTAGTTGGTTGCTCCTGTCGATACATCAAAGCAACAGGAATCAATATCAAATAACCGATAAATAACAATATCGGGGCCACAGTAAGACTTTGGCTACTGTTCACAGAGCCTGAAGCCATAACTACATAGCCCAGAATAATAAATAACAATGCAATACCGAAGATCACATAGTTAATTTTTGTAAATGTCCAGCTCTCAAAAAACATTAATTTTTTATCCTGTTTTTCGGTCTTCATGGCGGCGTGAAAATTACGGTTTGTGTCAGCCTTAACCAAAGTAATTCCTCCAAAAATAGATAGCGATTGATATCATATATTATTTCTAATTTCGTCCCTGAGAAATGTTTCCTGGGAGCGTTGAATGGATGAAATCGATAACAAACTAACCTGTTTGAATAAATTGACAACATTTGGTAGTTGAAGTTAACTTCGCCCCTCAAAAATGGTAGTTGATTTAATAATATCCCTATGAAACCGGTTATCGGATTTTTATTTACCGTGATTGTTGCCAGCGTTGTGGGAATTTATGTTCTCATTCTTTATTGGCCTCAGGATAGTCATTTGGATCAGGTCAAGATTCAAATTCCCAAAGGCGCAACATTGGAGGAGATCAGTCAGATATTTTTGAAAGAGGGCATCATTTCTAACAAGAAAACATTTACTATTGCAACCAGACTCGTCGGTCACAATAAAGGTATACCGGCAGGGAT
>JAZGBQ010000238.1:0-2717 GCA_036476435.1 Fidelibacterota bacterium | reverse complement strand
TCTCAAATGAAGTCAAGGGGAAGAAAATTTTGATTCCAAGGGCTGCTGTAGCTCGAGAAGTGTTGCCGGAAGAACTGGTTAAATTGGGCGCAACAGTTGACGTGGTTGAAGCTTATAAAACCATTCAACCAAAAGGAAAGACCGGTGAAATTCGAGAGATGCTAAAAAATAAGGAGGTTGATGTTATTACCTTTACCTCGTCTTCAACAGTAACCAATTTCATAAGTATGTTTAATAAAGAGGAAATTTCTGATCTTGTGAACGGTGTTACTATAGCGTGCATAGGTCCAATAACCGCTGAAATAGCGGAAAAGAATGGCCTGAAAGTCTCTATCATTCCTGGAAATTACACTATCGAAGCCTTCACAGATGCCATTGTCGATTTTTACCAACACAGACGGATGCCGGTTGACGGCGGGCAGTAAATAATTTACGGTTGACAGATGACAGTATGTGTGTAAATACTGTTATGTGTATAGTAGAATACTTCGTGCACCAGAGCAGCATCAAAAATGAATTTGCCACAAATTATATTAAAGCAACATAATGTTTAGAAGAACTGTTATATTAACAGTATTTTTTATGTTAGCTGTAGGATTTAATTCTTCCCCAGTCGCAGCAGCTTCAATGGAGCATCATAACAAAGACGGCCAACCTGAAATCTTAATCACAAGATTAAATATTAGTTTATCTGACCGACTATCAAACCAGCCTCTGCATGTTTGTCCCGTTCATGGTCGTATTATGAAGGGGGCCTTTTGTAAAATGAAAATTGATTTTTTTAACGATCCGGATTCCGCTTCCAAAGATAAAGAAGAATGTTTTATATCGATCGACGATGTGAGCCACCCTTCAGGGGCTGTAACGGATGTTCTTCATTTAGACTATAAATTTGCTGTATCTACCATACCGGATATGGCATTAATTCTGCCCTGTTGTATTTTTACCTGCTCTGAATTTAAAGATTATTCACAAAGTTATTTCAACCCTCCGGATAAGCCTCCGAAACTCCTTTCTTAAGTTTTCTTTTTTACACATCATATTCTTTAATTAATTGGGACGCAGTCATCATGCTGCAGTGGCGCCCTGAAACCATGAAAATTTCTCAACGTCTATAGATTCCCGATCAAGTCGGGAATGACAATTCTGTTCTCTTTGTCATTCTTGCACCCGCATTATCATTCCCGCGGAAGCGGGAATCTATTTTGCTAAATTTTCGTGACAGATTTTCGCAAAGCTAAACTCAGCTTCGCAGATATATGCCAATAAACCTCGTTCCCAAGTTCCAGTCTGAGAGGGAGGTGTTATTGTTATAGTAAAAATCTTCTTCCATCTGCGTCCAATTCGAATCTTTCCTTATCCTATAAGGGGATATTTAAAAAATAAATATAAGAAAGATGAAATTCTAATTTTATGAAGGAGGTAAATCATGAAGAACAAATTGTTATGGCTTCTTATCGTGGCACCGGTAATTGTACTGGGATCGATGCTTGCCTATCCCTATGACGCCCAGGCCATTCCGGCCTTTGCTAGAACCCACAAAGTCCCCTGCTCCACATGTCACATTGGATTCCCGAAACTGGACCATTTTGGGATGGAATTTGACCGCCTCGGGTTTCGAATGCCGGGAGAGAAGGGCAAGTTCCTATGGGAACAGCCTATTCCTCTCGCAGGACGTATAAACCTGGACTACGAGTATAGCAGCATTGAATTTAACCCGCAAATGCCAATGATGGGCATGGTCGATGAAAAAAGGAGTGGTCTCGGGCTATTTGACGTGCAGCTCCTAACTGGTGGAACCCTCGCACCAATGGTGTCGTTTTTTGGACAGTTTGTGTATAAGGTAAATGGATTGGGACCCGATGCTACCGATGCCATTGACGCAACTGATCCAAGTGCCATCACGATGGCAAATACCCTCGAATCCGAGACCCGGATCGAGGCGTTCTTTGTCCAACTCGATGATCTCCTTCCGGATGCCATGATGAACCTTCGGATTGGTAAGGATCATGTCGATAATCATTTCCTGTGTGTACCACTGAGGCTAACCCGTGCAAGCCGTCTGATCCAGTTCCAGACCATGCTCGGCGCCTCACTCCACCCCATGGCACTCGGAGCCGAACTCAACGGAACCATCCCGTTTGGCCGGGGTATGGATTATAAGTTGGATTATAATTTAGGTGTTCGGAATTATGGCCCTGCCTACGATTCAAAGGAGGATAATGAGCAACGGTTCGGGGCTTTTTATGCCTTCGTCAATCAGCACATTAAGAAACAGATAGTGAGCTTTATGGTCACCAGCGACAGAAGGGGAGATGCCAATGAAGGCACGGATGATAACACACTGGGGTATGGTGTAAGCCTGGATTTGCATTTAGGTGATCTTAACATCATCCCGGGCTATTTCTGGTACCATGAGGGAGCCAAAATCCGCAGTGGGGATAAACTGGATGTTACCAGTGGAACGGTAGAAATGATCTATCCGATCCTGCCAACTCTCCTGGGAACCTTACGGTATGACTTTAACAACTGGGATATTAAGAATGAAAGTCTGGACCGTGATGCACAGCAATATGTGATCAGTCTTGCATGGTATCAGTTCCCCAATGTGCGGTGGGTCATGGAATACGGCCGGTTTAACACTACAAATCTCATGCTGATGCAGGATGAGCCTGGCTTGCAGATGCTGATGCCTACTACTGCTAATACTGATCTTA
>JAZGBQ010000237.1:0-2183 GCA_036476435.1 Fidelibacterota bacterium | reverse complement strand
GGCGCATGATCAGTAGCTATGCAATTTATGGACCCATCCATGACTCCCTCAATAAGTGCTTGTCGATCAGCTTCGCTCCGAATTGGTGGAGCTACCTTAAGATTCGTATTAAACGTTCTTAAAGAATCATCATTGAAAAACAAGTGATGTGGAGTCACTTCTGCAGAGACATGCTCATTAATATTCTTGTATGCGCGAATCTGTGTTACTGTTTTGGCAGAGCTTACATGGGGAATATGGACGGAAGAATTTACATATTTTGAAATCTCAAGATCACGTTGAACCATTGTTGATTCTGCAATATCAGGATTCCCAGGTAATCCAAGGTGCGTCGAAACTACACTTTCATTCACCAGTCCGTCATTTCTCAGGTCCGGGTCCTCAGCATGATTGATCACCGGTACGTTGATCATCAGTGTATATTCCTGTGCTAATCTCATCACCATCCCGTTTGCAATAGGGCTGCCGTCATCACTGAATGCTATCGCACCTGCCTGGTGCATCGAGCCCATCTCTGTGATCTCTTTTCCCCGCAGACCTTTGGTTACAGCTCCGATCGGGTGAATATTTACAGGCAGGTCCCTTGCCTTCTCAACGATGAACCGTATTGATTCTGGTGTATCCAATGGTGGATCAGTATTTGGCATTACACAAACCCTGGAAAAACCACCGGCAAGAGCTGCTTGAGCCCCTGTTGCAAGTGTTTCTTTATCTTCCCTGCCAGGCTCACGAAAATGTACATGTATATCACAGAAACCATGAGTAATTATTAATCCGGTACAATCAATTATCTCAGATTTAGGGTACTCCAGGTTTTTTCCAATATCCTTAATTTTGTTGCTTTCTAGATAAACATCCCCAGGTTCCAATGTTTCTTTTACCGGATCGAGGATTCTACCTCCTTTTAGAAGTAATCGTTTGGATATTTTACTTGTATTCATAAAAATTTTCCCGTTTAATCAATTAAAGGTTTACCGCCCAACATTAGATAAAGAATTGACATTCGCGATGCAACCCCATTAAGAACCTGGTCAAGGATGATGGCCTGATCCCCGTCAGCAACTCCGGAATCTATTTCTATTCCGCGGTTCATCGGACCAGGGTGCATAACAATCAATTTCTTATTATGTTTTTCAATCCGCTCGGTGGTAATACCAAATAATGATCGGTACTCACGGACGGATGGGAACAAACCAACGCCCATCCTTTCCATTTGGATTCTTAACACATTTACCGCATCTGCCCAATCAACAACCTCATCCACATCATAACTAACATTAACTCCTAATTCTTCAACTCGAGGTGGGATTAAGGTCGCCGGACCGCATAAGGTAACCTCCGCTCCCATGGAAATCAGCCCATATATATTACTTCGTGCTACACGACTGTGAGAAATGTCCCCAATTATCCCAATCTTCAATCCTGCTAATTTTCCAAATTGTTCCTGTAAACTCATCATGTCCAGTATCGCTTGTGTAGGATGCTCGTGGGTCCCATCCCCTGCATTGATTACAATGGCATCGACATAATTTGTCAGGTGCAGCGGTGCACCTGGTGTGGGATGCCGCATGACGATTGCATCGATCTTCATTGCTTCAATATTTTGTACTGTATCTTTAAAGGACTCGCCTTTTTTTAGACTGCTTGACGAGGCCGTAAAGTTGACCGTATCGGCACTCAATCGTTTCTGTGCTAATTCAAAGCTGATGCGCGTTCTTGTGGATGGTTCAAAAAACAAATTCACAACTGTTTTTCCCTGCAGAGATGGAACTTTTCTAATCGGTCTTTCCAATACTTCACGAAATCCGAAAGCCGTATCTATTATCTCTTGGATATCTTCCGCAGGATAATTTTCCAAACCTAAAAGGTGCATTTCTTTTAACATAATTACTACCTCCCAGTTCGGGTAAGATGGACATTATCAATTCCATCGATTTCTTTGAACTGAACTTTTACATGTTCACCTTCATGGGTTGGTATATTCTTTCCTACGAAGTCAGCCTTGATTGGCATTTCCCGATGTCCACGGTCTACCAGTACGGCAAGTTGGATCCGGGAAGGTCTTCCAAACGCAAGTAAGACTTCAATAGCTGCGCGTATGGTTCGGCCAGTGTAAAGAACATCATCTACAAGAATTACGGTCTTATCATCGATCGGAAAAGGGATATCAGTATGTTTGACCT
>JAZGBQ010000236.1:0-8372 GCA_036476435.1 Fidelibacterota bacterium | reverse complement strand
TGATCCAACAGTGATTGAATTTCTTTTTTTTGTATACGGTCATCATCCGGGTGATGTCCGCTGGTTATAACGACAATTTTCAAATGACTATCACGCGGGATATCAAAGAACGAATTGCAATTGATTGTTCTTTCATTTTTGATTTGTTCGGAACAGTTGTTTTTTGCTTTCGGAGTCAAGAATGAACATTAACCATAGCATAGGATAGCAAACAGTAGCGATTATTTTTGATTCAAAAGAATCAGGAATGAGGGTTGTGAGAATCAAATACAGCGGCGGAAATAGGATCCCGATCCAATTATAAGGTGTTGAATAGTCCTTACGGATTTTCAACCAGACAAACAGGGCCATGAATCCATAAGAGATAACCTTTGCCCACGCTGCTCCCAGTATGGTAAAAACCGGAATCATACTAAAACACAATACGACCATTAGGGTGGCGCCAATAAGCCTGAAAAACGGTACCCAATCGGTTTTCTCTTTCAAATAAATACCGGGCATTTGCAGCACATAAAATCCTAAGAAATAATAACTCATAAGAATGAGTGGGACAATCCTGGTAGAGCCCCAGAAGTCCATGCCAAAGAACGAATATCCACCGATTTCAAAACGAACCAGCGCATCTATCCACAGGGACACCAGGACAATTAAGAAGCCCATACTCCCAAGAAAAATTGTGGTTATTCTTGAAAATTCCTGTTTCGCACCAGGTTCTTTACCACGCCTTAAAAAATATGGCATCCAGCCCATATTAAATCCCGTCACAAGCAGCGACCCGAACATTCCCAGTTTGTGTCCGGCAGAATATATCCCAACTGTTGCCGTGTCGGTCAGCCATTCCAGCAGCAACCTGTCCGTAAGCTCCATGATCACAGTAAATATTCCGGCCGGAAAGAAGGGCAGTCCGAAACGAAGAATCTCTCCCAGCATTTTATTATTCAGATAGTGGAAGCGGAAGCGTTTGATGATGATCGGCAGCGTTAATACAAGTAAACTCGCCGATGATAAAATATTCGCAAACAATACGCCTTTTACTCCCAACTTCAAACCTACAACCATGACAATATTCAGTGTAAACTGCACGATCACTCCCAATACCGCCAGAGTGATATAGCTCACGGGTTTTTCTTCAGCCCGCAATATGATGAGCGGCAGCATCCATAAGGCATCAAAGAATAGAATAATTGACACAAGCTGCATCAGGACCTTATTGGTCGTTCCAAGCAAGATAGGGGAGAGTATTCCGGAAGAAAGTGCCAGCAAGGCAGAGAATAATAGCGATGTAGTAACTTGCGCGCTGAAGATAGTTGTAAAATACTTGTTTTTTTCATCCCGGTCAGCATCCACATAAAACTTCATCAACGCAGTATCCATACCGTAGCGGTAAATGATCAGTACGAATCCAATTAATACATAGGCCAGTGCCATCACACCAAATTCTTCCGGGGTAAACACATTTGTATAGAGGGGCAGAAGTAAAAATGGGATCAACCTGCCAAGCACTGTTCCCAGGCCATAAATGGCAGATTGTTTTCCAAGGGCTTTTATGGACACTTGTACTCTCGAGCCTTCAATAAATTACTTCCACTGGATCAGGAAGGTATCACGGAACATTCCGCTGGCTCCGAAATTTTCCTTAAATCGAGCTAAGCCTATATTTGGTTCTTCCCTGACTGTGAATATTCCAAAATCAAATACTTTGAACCTATTTTCAATAGCCCATTCAAATATAAAATAGAAAAGCAGATTTAGTGCCCGGATTTCCTGATACTTTTCATCGTGAGATATGTAAAACGCGAGGACTACATCATTATTGCAAATAAAGTTTAAAACACCAGCAATCATCTTCCCATTGGAAAAGGCGCCAAATAAATTGATCTGCTCCGGAAATAATGATTTTAAGAGCATCAATTCATCCAATGTGTGTGTAGGTGAAACGCCGTGACGGATCTTTAAATTATTTTTTAGTATTGTATAAAAATCCGAATAATTTTCCGACTGTTCAACTATAACGCCCTGGCGTTGGGCCTTTCGCACAGCTTGCCGATGAGAAGGTCTGAATTTCGCCAGGTTTTCTTTTACGCTTTTTTCAAGGAACAAGATGCTGGAAATCTCTCGTTTCTCATAATGAAATCCATTTTTGAGAAGGGCAAAATCCATATAATTCGATAGTCTTTTATTGTAAATCGTCGGTGGCATGGTTAGACGAATCCCTGTAAATCCATTTGCAGAAGAATAGGATTTCAGCATGGTTACTAATGTCTGCGAATCTACAAACGAAAGATCTGCCGGTACTACGAATGACCCGTAAGAAGCTCCCGGGTGTGATACCAGTAATTGTGTACCCTTCGATACAGATATTTCAGCGGCAGGGAAGAGGGCATATGGCTTACTTTTCTTCGTAAATATCAGGCTGTGATCCTGAAAGCGTCCTTCAGGATGATAACTAAGAAATTTCCGGGTGTGAAAAATGGTCCCGTTATTAGCCTTTAAAACTATTTCGTCCCAGATGTCAGTCTGGGAATCCGGGTAAAAGCGATTGATTTCAAGCATGGTCCTGCAGTCCGTATTTTTAGGGATAGGAAACAACAATTTACCTTATTTATGTCTAATCCCATTTGAATCTAGCGGTTTCTATATCTAATTTGAAGTCCGATTTTTATAGGATGATTCATGCCCAATTCAAAGACTTTGATCAAGACAATTAACTCCAGACAAATTTTTGATTCCCGTGGGAATCCTACTATTGAAGTGGAGGTTACACTCTCTGATGGGAGTTTTGGGAGAGCAGCCGTGCCATCCGGAGCTTCAACCGGAGAACATGAAGCGGTTGAATTACGCGATGGGATTAAGGGTCAATATCTTGGAAAAGGAGTCACCAGGGCTATAGAAATTGTAAATAGCACCCTTACACCCGCCCTCACGGGTAGGGATGCTCTGGATCAGTCCGGAATAGATAATTTTATGATAGAAATGGATGGTACACCAAATAAATCCAGGCTAGGAGCAAATTCTATTCTGGGCGTATCCCTGGCTATTGCCCATGCTTCCGCCGCGAGCCAGCAAATGCCGCTATATCAGTACCTGGCAGGATCCGAAAATGCAAATTTAATGCCCATACCAATGCTAAATATTTTAAATGGGGGCAGTCATGCGGATAATAATGTAGATATACAGGAGTTCATGGTTTTCCCGGCAGGAATGAACACATTTTCAGAAGCCCTTCGTACCGGGGTGGAGATTTTTCATCAGTTAAGCCGGGTATTAAAAGGCCGTGGTCTGAATACGTCAGTTGGCGATGAGGGAGGATTTGCACCAAATCTTAAATCCAATGAGGAAGCGCTCGAAATTATCTTGGAAGCAGTCAATAATGCTGGCTATGATGCTGGAACGGATGTCTATCTTACTTTGGATGTGGCTGCGAGTGAAATCTATTCAGACGGGAAATACCGTTTGGATTCCGAGAACCGGTTGCTGTCTTCGGAAGAACTGATCGATTATTATAAATATTTAGTCGATAAATATCCAATCGTCTCGATCGAAGATGGCCTATCCGAAGATGATTGGACTGGCTGGCAGCGATTAAACCAGGAACTCGGTCAACGAATTCAAATCGTTGGCGACGATCTCACCGTTACCAACCTGAAACGGCTGGATCGCGCTATTCAAGAAAAGTCCATGAATGCCATCCTGATCAAACTCAACCAGGTAGGTACGGTATCCGAAACAATCGCTGCCATACATCGAGCACGGGAAGCACACTTTGGTACAATAATATCACATCGTTCCGGTGAAACGGAAGATACAACAATCGCTGACTTTTCAGTTGCTTTCACAACTGGGCAAATCAAAACAGGGTCAGCCTCCCGTACTGATCGTATTTGTAAATATAATCAATTGCTTAGGATCGAGGAGTCCCTTGGAAGCAGTGCCCAATTCCCGGGATTAGAGGTACTTGGAAAATTATGAGAAGGCGCCGAGCAAGATACAATCGAAGACGATCAAAGAAGCACCGTACAAGTGTCAAATATCAGCGGAGAAAGGTCATTCGTGGTCTGTTCTTCATCTTTGTTGTATTCTTACTTATCATTTTTATTTTCGGAGATCATGGCGTCTATCAATTATACCGCCTGCGAGCTGAACATGCGGCCATTCAAAAACAACTTGCTGAATTACGCACGGAACATGAGCGCAGTCTGGAAGAAAATACTCGCCTGCAAACGGACATGGAATATATCGAGAAACTCGCCCGGGACCGGTACCGTATGGCTAAAAAAGGTGAAAAGGTATTTAAGGTTCTTCCAAAAAAAGAATCAGACTGAATTGTATTATGTTGCAGTGAATTTACTGGTTGTTAGACTGGTATATTAAACTTCGTGTATACTCCTGATATTCCCGTAATAATATAAAGAAATATTCTTGGACTTGTGCTTTGAGGCTCCCGGATCAGATATCGAACTGTTGGTTTATTAATAAAGAGAATTGGGTTTTATGGACAGGTCCATAAGTTGGAATGATGTTTGGTAACTGCTAATCCTTTGGGTGGCCTCTATGTTTTCGGCGACTACCCGAATACAACTGAGCAATCTCATCTTCGGATAAGTTCTCATACCCTACTTCGTTGATCTTATCCAGAATTCGGTTTACCTCCGAATCCTGGGCTTGTTTTTTCCGGTGAGTCTTGTCCCGCTGTGCGGTTTTGAATTCAACAAAAAGCTTTCGAAATCCAAACTGAAATCTCTTCCAGCGCTGTTGTGAACTCAGATATAAATACCCGATGATCATTCCGGAGAGATGTGTGATATGACTGATGTTGGAAGCGTTATTCATCGAAGAGAAAAAGGCAATTACGCCAATAATTATTACAAACCACTTCACTTTAATTGGAAAAAGGAAATATAGATAGACAGTACGGTTTGGGAACATTAGGCCGTACGCTACCAGCACTCCGTAGATTGCACCGCTGGCCCCAATTAATATGGAATACGGGTTTCCGATATTAAATAGTAGCCAGATAAGTCCCGAACCTATACCTGTAACAAAATAATATCGAAGAAATCCTTTACGACCCCAGACAATTTCCAACTCTGAACCAAACATCCATAAAACAAACATATTTATTGCCACATGCCAGAATCCGCCATGAACGAACATATACGTCACCGGTTGCCATATCAGCGGCCAAATCGATCCCGAAGAGAGGCCAAGGATGGTAACAATGTCAAACTGATTAACTGTTAATAACCGTAGCATGAATAACCCAACATTGATCCATATCAGGATCTTAATAACCTCTGTGAAAACCTTCGGTTTCCATGAAAATTGTGTCTGGTGAGATTGAAATTGGTAACGCATTTCGACTAATTCTCGTAAACCAGTTTCTTTTCTCTAACTCGGTTTTTAAGATTCATCACAGGTGGCTCAGCGCTGGGGGGCGCTTCTGGCACGAGTAGTTGCGGCATGCGAAATACCCGCACATTATATTCCGTTTTCTTTTGAAATAAAAACGCTGCGCTAATAAACAAATCTTTTGGAAAAATACCCTTTATAGTATCGAAGCCATATCGGTTTAGACTATCCCTGATTATTGTTACACAACTCCTGGTGAAAAAATTGAATTCACTGTATTTCTCAGGATCTTTTATATTTAGTGGCGCTTCCCTGATCTGTCGAAGTTCATCCAATAAAATTTCCATGAGAACGGTTGTATCTAATCCTTCAACACGAACTACGTGAATGGTCCGCATGAAATTCCTGCCAAATTTGTCATAGAACACGCGGCCGTCTTCCCTGATCTCATATTTACCCGTGTCGGGAGATGGCGCAAACTCACCTAGTGCCGGTCGATAAAAATATTCTTCTATT
This sequence comes from Fidelibacterota bacterium, assembly GCA_036476435.1. Taxonomy (GTDB): domain Bacteria; phylum Fidelibacterota; class Marinisomatia; order Marinisomatales; family JAHJCW01; genus JAZGBQ01. Next base: position 2,507 of record JAZGBQ010000236.1, on the reverse strand, counting down.
GATATCACCTCATTCTCATTCAATTTATGCGAAAAATTGAATATTTTCCCATCTAAATTGATTGCTATATGCCCAAATGTCGAAGCATAATATTTAACTAACCGCTCGTTGAAATAAATTTCCAAAAAAGGATCTTCGGATTGATGAACGACTGGCCAGATTATCACAAAGGGTTTACCGGAATCATAATCAGTCATTTCTAAGGCACGCGCATAAACTTGCCGTCCTTCCCAATGAGTCAAATAACCGTCCCATATCTTCATATTCTTGAATATTTCTCGACCATCTTCCGTACGAATAAATCGCTGTTCGGATTCTTTGACCAATATTCCTTTAACAATATCTTGAGCCTGTCTCAAAACAGAATTTCTTTTAATACTTTTAATGATTTCATGTCCGCAATATTTTCAAAGTGATACAAAAGATAGGTAGATAAATAATCGCTTATTGCTTTTCGGTCACGATGGGTTACCTTCACATTATCAAGCTTGGCCAGGCCTTCGCGGTTCATAATAATATTATTATTATTCAGCATATTCAAAATAACAGCACTGTTCGGTCCGGCATCAGGATCTGGCAATGTGGTCCCTTTGAATTCACGCTGCGAGAAATCAGGTTTAAATCCTAATATGGTTAATAATCTGATCTCGTAATACCAGAAAATAAGATTGAGTCTGTGATTCTGGTTATCAAATTGTCTTAATACTCGCACCAATTCATCAAATAGTTCAACATGCGGATCCAGTTCCGTGTTGGTTTTATCAGTTAATTCAACAACTGCAAATCCATATAATAGTTTTTTCAAATCATCATTTATATTTGACCATAAATCAAGGAATGCGACTTTTGATAATAGTTGTATTTCACGAGTTGCTTTATAATAGTAAACCAGCTCAACATGATTCATAGGCTGAAAGTACGCACCAAGTGGAGATTTTTTTCTTCTGGCACCTTTGATCATCAGGCTGATTTTTCCTTGTTCACGGGTATAACAACGAGCAATCAGACTCGTATCACCAAAAGGGAAACTTTTTAGGATAACCGCTGGAGTTTGAACTAACACAAACCTCGTGTCTGTTTATTTATTGATTAGTCAGGTTATTAATATGCCTTGGCAAAAATGACTTCGTGTTTAGCCTTTTTGCCTGAATAAATGCAGCGTTTCCCTTCCGGTTTTTCGTCAAACGGGATGCACCGGATCGTGGCCTTGGTTTCCTCTTTAATCGCTGCTTCAGTATCAGGATCTCCGTCCCAACCACATTTGATAAAACCGCCGGAATCCTTGATAATTTTCTTGAAATCTTCGTAAGTATCAACTTGGTGCGTATTCATATCCCTGAACGACTGTGCCTGATCAAACAATTCTTGCTGTATATCTTCAAGTAATGCGGGTAGCTGATCCATAAGATCATCAAGCTTAATGATTATTTTGTCAGCGGTATCACGGCGCACAAGAACGACATTCCCCTGTTCAATGTCCCTGGGGCCAACCTCAATCCTTAAGGGGACACCTTTCATTTCCCAATCATTAAATTTGAAACCAGGTGACTCTTCACGCCAATCCTCATGAATCCTGATTCCCGCGGATACTAATTGTTCAAATGATTTTGAAATATACCGCTTGATATCAGCTTTTTGCCGGTTATTTCTTGCTATTGGAATAACAACGACCTGAATAGGGGCAACTTTCGGCGGGAATCTCAAACCCTTGTCATCGCCGTGGACCATTATCACAGCTCCAATGAGCCGGGTACTAACACCCCAACTGGTAGCATATACATATTCCTCACGGTTATCGGATGTTTGATATTTCACGTTAAAAGCCTTTGCAAAGTTTTGTCCCAGATTATGGGTTGTACCGGACTGAAGCGCACGTTTGTCACCCATCATTGCTTCGATACAGTAGGTATGGTTCGCACCAGCAAATTTTTCTGCTTCGGTCTTGCGTCCGGTTAATACAGGGATTGCCAAGAATTCTTCAGCCAAACGACGATATATCTCCAAAATAGTCAGGGCTTCCTCTTCAGCTTCATCCGCATTGCTGTGAGCAGTATGTCCTTCCTGCCATAGAAATTCCGTCGTCCGTAAAAACAGACGCGTTCGCATTTCCCAGCGGATAATATTGGCCCATTGGTTTATCAGAATAGGAAGATCCCGATATGATTGGATCCATTTCTTATACATGGACCAAATTACTGTTTCCGAGGTCGGCCTGACGATTATTTCCTCCTCTAATTTTGAGTCGGGATCAACGATAATACCAGCCTCATCGTCCGCTTTTAAGCGCGTATGTGTTACCACCGCACATTCCTTTGCGAAACCTTTAACATGCGCGGCTTCCTGGGCCAGGTATGATTTTGGGATAAACAGCGGAAAGTAAGCGTTTACGTGACCGCTTTTTTTGAGCATCCTATCAAGTGCTTCTTTTAGATTTTCCCATAGCGCAAAACCATAAGGCTTAATTACCATTGTACCTTTGACCGGACCATATTCTGCCAAGTCTGCCT
>JAZGBQ010000235.1:0-2992 GCA_036476435.1 Fidelibacterota bacterium | reverse complement strand
GCGGTAATATTTGATCTGGATAATACACTGCTTGATTTTGTAAGAATGAAAGAAACAGGTGTCCAGGCAGCGATTACCGCCATGATCGAAGCCGGATTGGAAGATGATAAAATATCGGCCTACTCCTTTATTTTTGATCTTTATGAAAAGCATGGTTGGGAATATCAGTTGGTTTTTGACGATTATTTGCAAGACCGTTTAGGTACCGTTAATTATAAATATCTTGCTGCAGCTATTGTTTCCTATAGACGGGCAAAGGAAGCCAGTTTATCAGTTTATCCAAATGTCAGAAAAACTCTGTTAACACTGCTTAAAATGGGTATGAAATTGGCTGTCGTATCCGATGCTCCAAGCCGTGAAGCTTGGATGCGTATTTATTATCTTAATCTGCATCATATATTTGATCAAGTCATTACATTTGATAATACGATGGTTCACAAACCTTCACCCAAACCCTTTAAATTGGCCTTGGAAAAACTTGGTGTTTCTGCTGAGTCTGCTATAATGGTAGGTGATTGGCCAGAAAGGGATATGGTGGGAGCTAAACTGGTTGGCATGAAAACGGTTTTTGCTCGATATGGCGATTCATTCAAAATTATAAAATCCGGTGCCGATTGGGATGTAGATGATATTTATGACGTGGTTCAAATTGTAAATGAGCTAAATAGTGGATGACGAGCTTTATATTGGGACTGATATTGTTTCCGTTCGGAGAATTGGACAATTATTGGAATCAACACTTGGTAACAAATTTAAATCGCGAGTCTTTTCTAAAGTTGAAAGACTTTACTGTGAACGAAAAAGTAATCCAAGTATACATTTCGCCGGAAGATTTGCCGCAAAAGAAGCGCTATATAAAGCTTTAAAATCAGCATCAACCTCAGAATTATTTACACTCAAAGAATTAGAGGTCATATCCGGGAGTCACGGTGAGCCGAAAATAAATCTACCACCATGTATAAATAAATCATTCTCTTCAAAAGTCTCAATATCCCACACAGATGAAGCTGCTGTTGCTTTTGCAATCGTAAGGAAGCACTAATGAAGGTTCTTACGAAAGCACAATCCAGACATCTTGATGATATAGCCATAAATAAAATGGGAATACCAGGAAAAACCTTAATGGGTAACGCGGGTAAAGAAGTTGCCCGGCTTGCAGTGGAAATGTTATTTGATATCGCCGGTAAAAGGGTTGGAATATTTTGTGGTAAAGGAAATAACGGCGGTGATGGATACAAAGCGGGATTGGAGTTACACAAAAAGGCAATATTTTCAACTTTATTCGTTTTGCCTGATAAGGACCAAATAACAGGTGATGCCCGATTGTATTATGATCAATGCTCTGAGGCGGGCTGCAATATTATTCATACAAAAGATCCACCGGAAAATGAAAGTTTTGATTTGATAATTGATGGACTCCTCGGAACGGGGTCTTACGGTGATCTGGTATCGCCTCTTGGTGAGTTGACAAAATGGATTAACGAACAAAACGCTCCAATCTTATCAATTGACATACCAACGGGCGTTAATTCTGATACCGGTTTTGTTGCAGACAACGCGGTTGTTGCTACCAGGACAGTGACGATGGGATATCCAAAACTAGGCATGGTACTAAAACCGGGTTTAATTAACTGTGGTGAGATAATCAGTGTAGACATTGGATTTCCGGAAATATATGATGATCTTAAAGGCCTGCATTGGTCCCTAGTGGATGATAATCAAATCAAAACTAAAATTACAGCGCCAGCTGTGGATACCTATAAGCATAAGCAAGGCAAAGTGTTGGTTGTGGCAGGTTCGAAGGGAATGACCGGCGCTGCAGCTTTGGCAACAATCGCCTGTATGCGATCTGGCGCGGGATTGGCAATTGCTTGTGCCCCAGAGTCACTTTCCAATATCTTTGAGACCAATATCATTGAAGGCTTAACCCATGCCTGCCCTGATAATGGCCGAGGCTATCTGGGATTAGATAACCTGGAAAAAATTATACCTTTAGTTGAATGGTGTGATTCCATCCTTATCGGGCCTGGACTCGGAGGGCAAAATACAACTAAAGAATTAGTTTATAATATCGTTGTAAGTACTGATAAATCGATAGTTATTGATGCTGATGCTCTTAGAATTATCACGGATAAGTCTTTGGCTTTAAATCAGCTTGGTGAAAATATTATTTTAACACCACATAGGGGAGAATTCGAAATGTTCTCTGGTATTTCACAAGATGAGCTTCGTTTAAATCTCTCAGGAAGCATTCAATCATTCATGGAGAATTTCAGGGGAACATTAGTACTAAAAGGCGCTCCGACAATTTGTTCAAAAGGAAAAACAGCAGTAGTCAACTCCACTGGTAATCAAGGTCTTGCAAGTGGCGGCACTGGCGATGTTTTAGCGGGGATTGTTGCGTCATATGTTGCTCAGGGTTTAAATGAATTTGATGCTTCGCTGGTAGCAGTTTATTTACAAGGGAAGGCTGCTGATGTACTTGTGAGTGAAAAAGGTTATCGCGGACAAATAGCATCTGATCTTTTGCAAATGTTACCAGTAGTTACTAAAGACTATGAGACCCAATAGTTTTAGAATACTAGTTCTGTTATATTTGTTGTTGATTCTTGCCCTATCGAAGATTCCCGGCTATTCCGTATCATATCCAAGGATATTGTCCGTAGATAAGCTCCTGCATATTCTCGAATATTCCATTTTAGGATTCTTAATGGTAAGGAGTTTGAACCGCATTTCCAAAATACCAATTATTATTATTATTACTGGGAGTCTAATTTTTGCGAGTATTGATGAAATGTTGCAATCGTTTACACCTGGTCGTTCAACGGATGTGTATGATTTTATTGCGGATGCAGTTGGTATATTTCTAGGTTTGATATTGACCATTACCATTGTAAGAAATAATAATTATGATTAATCGACTATTCGCGCGTGATTTTGCCATTCTTGACGAGCTGGAAATTGATTTCGAACCTGGGTTGACCGTTATCAC
>JAZGBQ010000234.1:0-6062 GCA_036476435.1 Fidelibacterota bacterium | reverse complement strand
ATATCGCTGAGAATCCGCACCTCGGCCTCTTCTTTGATCAGGCCCATCGCAATGCCCGCGACAGGAGCGCTGATCGGTACCCCGGCATCCATCAGCGAAAGCGCCCCACTACACACGGTGGCCATGGAGGAAGAACCGTTTGATTCGAGGATCTCTGAAACTATCCGGATGGTATACGGAAATTCTTTGTCTGATGGCAGGACGGCAAGCAGGGCCCGTTCGGCAAGCGCGCCGTGACCAATCTCACGTCGGCCAGGGTTACGCATCGGGCGTGCCTCGCCTACACTAAAAGGAGGGAAGTTGTAGTGCAGCATAAATTTCTTATACTGCTCACCGATGAGCGAATCCACCCGTTGCTCGTCGCCCGATGTGCCTAAGGTCGCAACCGCCAGCGCTTGGGTCTCACCACGGGTGAAAACCGAAGAGCCGTGCGTTCGTGGCAATACACCCACCTCACAGGAAATAGGCCGGATATCCGTAAGCCCTCGTCCGTCTACGCGTCGACTCTCGTCAATGATCATTTTTCGCATGGTTCCGTCGGTCAGTTTTCCCAGCGCCTCGGCAACCTCCCCTGCCCGGTCCGCGAATTCTTCCCCTAACGCCTCAGTCGCCTCTCGCTTGGCAGCCTTGATAGCAGCCGCACGCTCTTGCTTAACAGCCACCGTTAAGGCGGAATTGAGCTTTTCTATAGCTACGGCCTGGACACGATCAGCCAGCGCTGTGTCAATCGAGGGCGCCTCAAAAACCCGTTTCGGCTTTCCGGCAACCCGGACTAATTCATCTTGTACATCGAGTATGGGGGCTGCCGCTTCGTGAGCAAGGAAAAGTGCCTCAAGCATGTCTTCCTCGGACACGATCCGCGCCCCACCCTCGACCATAAGAATGGCATCCCGCCCAGCCGCAACAAATATATTAATATCGCTATCCTGGAATTGGCTTTGCAGCGGATTGACCACCAGCTCCCCATTCAGACGCCCAACCCGAATCCCGGCAATCGGTCCCCGGAACGGGATATCAGAAACTTGTAATGCAGCCGACGCACCAATAAGGGCAAGCGTATCGGCATCGTTCTCGCGATCAACCGACAGAACGGAAGCAACGATCTGGGTTTCACACGCAAAACCTTTCGGAAACAGCGGCCGAATCGCTCGGTCTACAATGCGTGAGATGAGAATTTCTCGCTCCGCCGGACGCCCTTCCCGCTTAAAAAATCCTCCAGGGATTTTACCACCTGCATAATGACGTTCACGATATTCAACCTGAAGCGGAAAGAAATCTATCCCTTCTCTTGGTTCATTCGCAGCGTTCACTGCAGCTAAAACTACTGTTTTTCCATATGTAATAACGACGGCTCCATCAGACTGTCGGGCAACTTGACCCGTCTCTAGTCTTAATATTCGACCACCAATTTCAATTTCATGTTTTATCATTTATTAAATTTAACCTCTTATTGTTAATTCTTTGATAATATGCAAATATGAATCAGGATTAGTTCTGCGCAGATATTTCATCATCTTTTTCCTCTGAGCTACTAATTTTACCAATCCATGTTGAGAATGTTTATCCTTCTTGTGTTCCTTGGCGTGCTCTGTAAGTTCGCGAATTCTGCGGGTTAACAGGGCTACTTGAACCTCTGCGGATCCCGAATCGTTTTCATCTTTGCCAAATTTTGTGATAATCTCATTTTTCAAGTCTGTAGACAGTTTCATTAATAAGCCTCCTAGCTGTATTTCCTTTGCAGTTCTCTGCAAATATTTTCGTCATACCGTAATTGTTCGATCAATTCATCTTGTGTATTAAATTTTTTCTCATCTCGAATACGTTCTAAAAATTCAATGAGGAATTGTCTTCCGTAAAAATTCTCTATTCCCGGATCAAAAAAGTGGACTTCCATAACAAATTCCCCCTCCTCAAAGGTCGGACGAACTCCCAAATTACACATTCCGTATAATTGTTGTCCATCAACTCTTCCCCTTGTCAGGTAAACACCATTTTTCGGTAATAATTGATTCATTTCAATCGGTATGAAATTTGCCGTGGGATAGAACAATTTTCTACCTCGGCCCATACCATGCACAACTTTCGCCTGAAAACCGTAGACCCAACCTAACTCAAATGATGCTCGCCTTACAAATCCCGACTGAATTAAGTTACGAATATTTGTGCTCGATATAACCAGTCCTTCATCAGATACAGGGTCCACAATTTCAAGACCAATCTTATTTGATTCACAATAAGTCTTTAAAAAGGACGAGGAGCCTTCTCTTCCATGTCCGAAATGATGGTCATATCCAATGGTAATATGTTCCGGCTTAAACGACTTTACCACAACCTGATCCATAAATTTGACGGCCGTTATCCGGGAAAAATCCTTCGTAAACGGGATTACAAGCACAATATCCATACGGAGTTCATCAAGAAGTTTAAGTTTATGCTCTAAATTCATTAATAAAGGAAGTTTATGTTTCTTAGAATCCAGAATATGGCGCGGGTGGGGATCGAATGTGATTGTGGCCGATGGCAAATTTCTAGCTTCAGAAAATGACACGACCCTTTTAATAATCTCCTGGTGCCCACGATGAAGCCCATCGAATGAGCCCATTGTCAAAACCGATTGGTCGATCCGGCGTAAGGATTCTAAATTTCTGAATGTTTCCACTGTTTTTCGAATTGGTCGATTGAAATTGCTTGAGTAATGGAATGATCCCCCACTGCCGTCCTAGTCAGGTTCGTTAAATGTCCTTCCGTTCCCAAAGATCGGGCAATGTCTGCGCCGAGGGTACGAATATAAGTACCTTTACTGCAAATTACTTTGAATTCAATGAAATTCTGGGTTGAATCAAATGACTGTAAGCGCAATTCATATACAGTAATCGGAACAGGTTTTCTGCTAACTTCTATATTTTTACGGGCAAGTGTGTATAAGCGCTTACCTCCCACCCTTTTTGCCGAATACATGGGAGGAATTTGCAGTTGAGGTCCCGTATAACTTTTGAAGACGTCTAAAATAATATCCTCATCAAGATGGGGAACTGGTACCTCTGAAGTAAAATCCCCATCCGGATCATTAGTGGTTGTCCCTTTCCCGAGCGCCAGCTTGGCCATATATGATTTTTTTGTATTCAACAACTCAGATAGACGCTTAGTGTCTTGCCCGGTTCCAATGATCAATACTCCATCTGCAAATGGATCAAGAGTACCACCATGTCGAACTTTTGATTCGCGGGTGATGCCTTGGATCTTTCGTACCACATCAAAGGACGTCCACCGGACAGGTTTATATATGTTCAGGATCATTGGATGGGGATTTTTGAATGGATCTGACCAGGGATTCTATTCGTATTCGATGTTCTTCTGCGTCATCGTAGTAAAATTCAAGGTCTGGTATATTTTTTAAATGCAATTCAGGGGCCATAAACCTTTTAAAGGCTGGTACCTTATGATTCATTTCCGACAGAATATCTTCAATATCCATTATTGGATTCAGTACGCTAAAATATACTTTTGCATTTCTAAGATCAGGGGAAAGATCCACATGCGTAAATGTAACGAATCCAAAATGATCAAGGCGTAAATATCGCGTTACTATTTCACCAAGTATCTCCAGGATTTGTTTGCCGATTCTATCGGATCGTTTATACGGCTGGTCAGTTTTCAACTTACAGTTAGCTTTCTCTTTATTTTTTTAATTTCGTAAACGACGATAATGTCGCCTTCATTATATTTTTTTATCCCTTCCAGACCAATCCCGCATTCCAGACCTTCTTTAACTTCTTTTACATCATCCTTAAATCTTTTCAGCGAAGAGATCTCCAGGTTTTCACCAATCACTTCCTCATCTCGGATTAAACGTGCCATGCGATTTCTTATTATCAATCCTTCTTCTACCTTGGATCCCGCGATGAAACCTATCTTTGGAATTTTAAATTGTTCCTGCACGACAGCTCGGCCGATAATTTCCTCTTTCTCTTCCGGGTCCAACAATCCCTCCAATGCCATTTTTATATCTTCAACTGCATTGTAAATGATTTTATAATTTCTGATCTCGACACCTGCCTGCTTGGCCTGAAGTTTTGCATTAGAGGAAATCTGGACATTAAATCCTACTATCACGGCTTTTGAGGCATCGGCAAGCAAGACATCGGATTCGCTTACCATACCGACCGATTTTCTGATAATTGTAATCCCAACTTCTTCAGTATTCAATTTTAAAAGGGATTCGGATAGAGCCTCTATAGATCCATCTACATCACCTTTGATAAGTATCGGAAGAGTTTTAATTGCTCCTTCCTTGATCATTGCGGACATACTATCGAGCGTGCGAGTAGCAATCCTTTTATGATCGATCTCACGGCGTAAGCGTTGGCGATCAGACGAGATCCGTTTAATATCGCGTTCATCCTCTACAACAGCAAATATATCGGCTACCTTGGGAACCTGTTCAAAACCCAGGACCTGTACTGCGTCGGAGGGATATGCCGCCTGTATTCTTTCACCAAGGTCATTCATGATTGCGCGTACTTTTCCGGAGAAATCATTACAAATAAACGGATCCCCAACCTTTAGTGTCCCTTTTTGAACCAGCAGAGTGGCAATCGGCCCATAGCCTTTATCCAGCCTTGAATCGATTATTGTACCTTTTGCCAGAGTATTTTTATTCGCTTTCAGCTCTAAGATCTCAGCTTCAAGCACGATCATATTCAAAAGGTCTTGAACACCGTCACCAGTTTTAGCAGACGTCGGTACGCACTGAACTTTTCCACCCCAGTCTTCCACCAGCACATCGCGGTCCGATAATTCTCTTTTAACGCGTTCTTCATCAGCCCCAGGCTTGTCCATTTTATTAATAGCAACAACGATAGGAACATTTGCAGCTTTTGCATGATCGATAGCTTCGATGGTCTGCGGCATCACGCTGTCATCGGCAGCAACGACCAGGACCACTATATCCGTGACTTGCGCACCGCGGGCACGCATTGCAGTAAATGCTTCGTGACCGGGAGTATCCAGAAAAGTGATTGATTTATCCGGTTCAACGACAACCTTATATGCACCGATATGCTGGGTAATACCTCCTGATTCACCGGCAACTACACTGGTTGCTCGAATGTAGTCCAATAATGATGTTTTACCATGGTCGACGTGACCCATTACAGTAACAACAGGAAAACGGCTTTCGGTATTTTTTAGGTCTTCTTCCGTATCTTCAAGGGAATATAGGTCCTCGCCGAGTTCGGTAACTTGCTTAGCTTCCACACCATATTCCTCGGCAATCAACTCAATAACATCCCATTCAAGTCGCTGGTTGATGGTTGCCATGATACCCAGTCCGAAACATGTTTTAATGATTTCACTGGAGGATACATTGAGAAGTTTCGATAGTTCATCAACGCTTGCATATTCTGAGATTTTTACAATGTTTGAATCACTATCTACTGCATCATCTTTTCCCTGACCTGCTCGATCTTTTCTGTAAATTTTCTTTTTACCTTTCGTATCAATCTTTGCAAGTGTTCTTTTTACTCGATCCTTTGCACTTTGTGGTACCTCGGCAGTTTTCGAATCCGGCTTTCCTGCTTTTTGTTTCCTTGTTCCCTGTCCCAGTTTCGATTCAATATCAGATAGGTCTATTTTTCGGAGTTTGCGTTTCTTTCCAGCAACACGAATAGATTTCTTAGATTGCTTTTCTTTTCTTTCTATGGCCTTCGTTTTTGTTTCTGCTTTAACCGCTGGCTTATCCTTCTCTACTCCCGGTACTTTTTTCGTTTTTTCTTTTTCGGCTGCTAATTTTCTAATCTTTGCTTCGGATTCAGCCTTCTTTTTTTCCTGGGCTTCGCGGCGAAGTTTTTTGGCTTTTTCTTTTTGGGCTATTTCCTGAACTTCTTTTTCTTTCTTTTCCAGTATTCTTTGATCTTTAAGTGTTAGAAGTTCAAGTTTTTTTGACGTGACCTGGCTTTCACGCAGCCGGGTGTCATGAATTTCCTTACGAACCTGTTCCTTCCGATATCTATCGACTATTTCCTTATCTTTCGCGAATTCAGATAAGACCATTTGCCGCGTGC
>JAZGBQ010000233.1:0-6894 GCA_036476435.1 Fidelibacterota bacterium | reverse complement strand
TTCATCGTCCAGAGATGTGCCATCTACTAATTTAACGAAGAGAATGATCCGTTCATCGTCAGCCCATGGTTGTCCGATTACAAGACTGTCAGAGATCCCGGCAAGAGTGTCTACGACGCGGTATATTTCGGCCGTCCCTATTCGTACACCACCAGGATTCAGAGTCGCGTCACTACGACCGAATATCTTAACTCCACCGTCTGTAGAAATGGAAATATAGTCACCGTGATGCCAAATATTTTTATATTTTCTAAAATAAGCATTCAAGTATTTCTGCGAATCCCTGTCGTTCCAAAAATAGATTGGCATAGATGGAAATGCGGAAGTACAAACTAGTTCTCCCTTTTCTCCGATGAGTGACTTTCCAGAAGTAGAAAATGATTTCACATTCATTCCTAATCCACGGCATTGCAGTTCACCGCGACGAACAGGTAACATGGGATTACCGAGGGCAAAACAGGAAATTATATCTGTGCCACCTGAAATTGATGAAAGCTGCACAGATGTTTTTACATCCCGATAAATATAATCAAAATTTTCTTCGACCAACGGCGATCCGGTTGATAAAATGGAACGAAGGTTCTTTAATTTAAATCTAGTCGCCGGTTGAACCGCTGCCGCTTCACAGGCGCTGATGTATTTTGCACTTGTGCCGAAAATAGTTATTTTCAGATCATTGGCCATTTTCCAAAGTGCATCAGGACCGGGGTGGAAAGGTGATCCATCGTACAATACTATTGTAGCTCCAACAGCTAATGATGATATTAGCCAGTTCCACATCATCCATCCACACGTAGTGTAATAGAATATCACATCATCTCTGGTGATATCGGTGTGAAGCTGTAGTTCTTTCAGGTGCTGGATGAGCGTTCCACCAGCGCCGTGGACGATGGATTTTGGTAAACCGGAAGTACCCGAAGAATACATGATATATAACGGATGATCAAAAGGTAATTGTTCGAAAATTAGGTCAGTTTCCCGGTTCTTCCGAGGTTTGCTGAAATCCTCATATGAAATGGCATTAGGAATTTTATTCAGATTTGGTTCTTTATTTAAATATGAGGTAATAATGACCTGCTCAATAGATGGAAGTTCTTTGAGAATCCCCTGTAATTTTTCTAAAGAATCAAAAGGTTTCCCGTTATACCGGTACCCATCTGCTGAAAAGATTATCTTTGGTTGTATCTGGGAAAAACGATCAAGTACACCCTTGATACCAAAATCCGGTGAACAGGAGCTCCAGATTGCCCCGATGGCAGTGGCAGCCAGCATGGCAATTACTGTTTCGGGAAGGTTGGGCATGAATCCCACAATCCGGTCACCTGGTTCAACACCTAATGCTCTTAATCCCTGAGATACATTCCTCACCTTATCGTGTAAATCTTTGTAAGTCAGTGATATTGGTGAAAGCCCTTCACCTTGAAATATCAAGGCGGGGTGTGGATCGCGATATCGAAGCAGGTTTTCAGCGAAATTTAAACGGGCTGACGGAAACCACTTTGCCCCCGGCATCTTGCCGGGATCAGAAACAACCGATAGGTACTGCTGACTTGCAATGATTTTTGAAAAATGCCAAATCGTTTCCCAGAATGCGGAATTATGTGTTATGGACCATACATAAAGGTCATTATAGTTTTGGAAAGATAGGGAATGTTTCCTGTTGACGAACCCGATAAACTGCGCCATTTGTGAATTTTCAGATTGATCTGGTGAAGGTTCCCATAGAATTTCTCTATTTTGAAAATTCATTATTTACATTTCCTGATCAAAATCAAATTAAACCTTCCGGTGCTGGATTGCATTTAAGGTCTGTATTTTAGGTTACAGTAACATTTAAATTCAATGCCGGAGAATTTAAATGAAAATTGCATTTTTAACAGCCGGTGGTCTTGCACCCTGTCTATCTGCTTCCATTGGTGCTCTTATAGAGGCGTACGAGGACGTTAAGGTAAAAAATGATTATTTGGGTTATCTCCATGGCTTCCGTGGATTACTGCTAGGTAACTCGATCCAGTTCTCGAATACGGTAATCAATAATACAAACTTGTTTTACGCTTATGGCGGAAGTCCTATCGGCAATAGTCGTGTAAAGCTTACTAATACTGAAGATTGTATCGAAAAGGGATATATAAAGGCAGGAGAAGAACCTTTGCATATAGCAGCCAAGCAATTAATTAATGATGAAATAGATGTTTTGCATACCATCGGCGGCGATGACACCAATACCATGGCAGCCGAGCTTGCAGAGTATATGCATGATATAGGTAACCCCATTACAGTTGTCGGTCTTCCAAAGACTGTGGATAATGATATAATTCCTGTTAAACAGACGCTCGGTGCCTGGACAGCGGCAGAACAGGGTGCAGTTTTCTTTGAAAACATCGTAAACGAGAACACAACCAGCACGCGACAGTTGATTATACACGAAGTCATGGGCCGGCATTGCGGTTGGCTTACGGCTGAAACCGCTCGAATCTATCGTCAGCGACTGTCCTCAAAGCAGTTTTTACCAGAAATTAACTTATCTCAGGAAAGATGGGATGTTGATGCGGTGTATATTCCTGAGATGGGATTGAATATCAGGGGTGAAGTCCGAAGATTAACCAAACTGATGGATGAGAAAGATGGAGTGAATATCTTTTTAAGTGAAGGGGCAGGTATTGGTGAAATCATAAGCGAAATGGAAGGACGCGGGGAGGAGGTACCCAGGGATGCCTTCGGCCATGTCAAATTAGATTTGATAAATCCGGGAAAGTGGTTTGCAGGTCAATTTGCAAAAGATCTTAACGCTGAAAAGATACTTGTTCAGAAAAGTGGATATTTCGCTCGATCGGCTGCACCGAATCAAGCGGATCTTGACCTAATTAAGGATTCTGCCGCCCTAGCGGTAAAATATGCGTCTGATGGTAGAAATGGGTTAGTTGGACAGGACGATAAGTTGCAGGGAAAACTGGCTCTTATAGATTTTGATCGCATCCATGGAGGCAAACCATTTGATATCGACCAGGAATGGTTTGATGAATTATTGGCCGACATCGGTCAACCTAAAGATTCTGTATTTAAACAAAATTAGGAGTTGTTAATAGAAATGGTAATGAAAACGTTAAATGATGTTGCTCAAGCTATGGTCACTCCCGGCCAGGGAATCCTTGCTGCGGATGAGAGCACGCCAACAATAAAAAAGAGATTTGACTTGATCGAAGTAGGGAGTACGGATCAAAATAGAAATGCCTATAGAGATCTATTGTTTACTTCCAATGGGATCGAAAAATACATAAGCGGCGTCATATTATTTGACGAAACACTTCGCCAATCGACTTTATCCGACGGTATTCCCTACCCAGAACATCTTACCGGATTGGGTATAATCCCCGGGATCAAAGTTGACAAAGGGGCTAAGCCCCTGGCTGGCATGGAAGGAGAAAAGATTACCGAAGGATTGGATGGTTTGGGCGATCGGTTGAAGGAATATTATAAACTTGGTGCACGTTTCGCTAAATGGCGGGCAGTATTGACCATTGATGATGAATTTCCAAGCAGTAACTGTATTGGCGCCAACGCACATGCCCTTGCACGATATGCGGCTTTATGCCAGGAAGAAAACCTTGTCCCCATAGTTGAACCAGAGATATTAATGGATGGAACACACTCAATTGATGATAGTTTTATTGTCACTGAGGAAGTTCTGCACAGTGTATTTTATGAACTTTACCTGCAGGGCGTAGTCCTCGAAGAAATGAACCTTAAGCCAAATATGGTAGTATCCGGATACTCTGCCGATGATCAAGCAAGCATTGAAGAAGTCGCAGAACTAACGGTCAGCGTACTTAAGCGAGCTGTGCCGGCAGCTGTCCCTGGAATTGCCTTTTTATCCGGGGGTCAGAGTGATGAGTTTGCAACAGCTCATCTAAATGCCATGAACCAGTTACTTTTAGACCATAAACCATGGAATCTGACTTTTTCATACGGGAGGGCGTTACAAGCACCAGCCTTGAAGGTATGGAAAGGTAAAGCTGAAAATTCGAAATCAGCTCAAGAAGCATTTATGAAGCGTGCAAAACTCAACAGCCTTGCGACCCTGGGTAAATATGACCCTAAGATGGAAGAATAGAAAGCGAAGGTCTCTGGCTAATTACGTTTTAATTTCACTTAATAGAAAGCCCCGGTGAGGGGCTTTCTATTTTTATAATTTTATCACAGTTATTTCAGCAATATCATCTTTTTAGTGTCTGACCGTGATCCTGGTCATTGGGAATAATCTTGCCCGGGCATTTGGACTTGTTGGGGCAATGTCGATCATTCGCTTCCGTACAGCCGTAAAAGATTCACACGATATTGTTTTCATCTTTTTCGCACTGGCAACTGGATTAGCAGCCGGAGTTGGTCTATATCAGGTTGCACTGGTAGGAGTCGTCTTTATTGGCTTTGTGATCCTTTTACTTTACCAGTCCGAGTTTGGTGCCGTGAAGAAACGCGAGTTCTTGCTTCAATTTTCCTATGCTTCCGATGATCATGAATCACCGCCATACCTCGAGATCATCAATAAGTATTGTAAAAAAAGTAAGTTGGTCAATGTCCGATCCATCGGGATCGAAGATCAGTTGGAACTCTCTTATTATATTCTGTTCTTCGATATGATGAAATCCAATACGTTTATAAGTGACTTGGATGCAATGAAAGGTGTATCCAATATTAATTTATTTTTTGATGACGAGGTTGGATAAATACACCTGGAAATTTCGGACAGAGTTAGTGCACCGTTTTATCCGCTAGTTTTATCCCACTGATTGCCCGAATACATTATCCATAAGGAATAGGACACCATAGGTCATTAACGCTGCAATAATTGGGGTCGTGATCCAGCCGCCAAGGATCCTCAACAGCGGACCGGCCTGGAGTCCTCTTCCCCCATGTGCAAACCCGATCCCCACCAGTGAGCCGATGATTACTTGAGAACTGGAAATAGGTACAAGCGGTATACTTGGTAGATTTCTGCTTAAAAGAAATGATTCCAGTGATCTGGAGGTGAACAGGAATAAAACCAGTGATGCAGCCAGGACCGCCACAAATGCAGCCTGGGGTGTCATTTTTATTACGTTTTTCCCTATTGTCTCGATCACTCTCTTCGAGTATGTAATGATCCCTAGAGCGATCGCCAGACTACCAATAAAGAATAACTGTTGCGCGGCACTCACGGATAATCCAAAAATAACCAGGTTGGATAATTCAGTTGACGGTACAAATACACCCACAACGTTGGCAATATTATTTGCGCCCAATGTATAAGCCCCAAAGGCACCTACAGCAATCAATCCAAGACGAGTATAAAGATCGATCCGAAACAGATGTACACGAATTATTGCAACCAGTTTTCCGATAAGGTGATAGAGAATAAGCGCAAAAATTGCTGCCAGGATGATAGATAAAAACCAGGAAAAGACAATTTTTATCAGAATCGACCACTCTGGTTCTACCTGAGCAAAAATACTCCAGCTGATAATACCTCCGATGATTGCCTGGGATGTTGATACAGGCAGTTTTGTTCGTGTCATCCAGAGTACCGTTAATCCTGCCGAAAGGGCAACACTGAATGCTCCGGCAACAGCAGTAACTTCGCCAAGCCTGCCCAGGGTCTGACTGGGACCTGATCCAGAGATCACTGCTCCAAGAATTACAAAAATACTGGCTATGATTGCGGCTGTTTTGAAACGAACCATTCGTGTTCCGATGGCTGTTCCAAAAATATTTGATGCATCGTTTGCTCCCAGGGACCAACCTAAAAATAGGCCGCTTGATAAAAATAAAAGAGCGATCATGATATATCAAATGGATCTTTTAATTGTATAAATGGCCAACCTGTCAGCAACGTCTTCAGCTCGATCGGCAATGCGATCAATACGTTTTGCGAAATAGCGCAACTGCTGTTTTTCACCAAGGGAAAGATCGGATCGAAAGATCAGGCGGTTGAGATCTTCCGCAGCTTGGTCTGATTCTGATTCAAAGTGATGTATTTTGTTAAGATGGTCCCGGACCGCCAACGGATTACGGAAAAAAGACCGATTAGCCTTAGCCATTTCATCCACAGTCTTGGAAACCACTTTTGCAAGAGCGATGAAAGCCTGCTTAAATTGATCGGGCACATGAGGATCTTCGATGGAAAGACCAACCATGGTTTCTTTGATGGCATTTATGACAACATCGGTGGTTTCAAGTAACGCCAGTACATCTCCACGGGATTCCGGGATCAATGTTTCCAGATACAACTGAGTCTCGATGGTCCTGCGCAAATTATCTGCACGGTGCTCCAGTTCCCTAATTTTCTTCAAAGACCGGTCAAACTTTTCGCCTTCTTTATTAGTAAATCGTTGAACACCCTCGAAAAATATCATGCCGGATTCACTCGTGATATCGATGAATTCGTCCATTTTTGATTCAAGGAGTTTTGTTTTTTTGAATAACTGCATGGTTTCCGACTCCTAATTCACAGGCCTTTTCTTTTATTTATTTATTTATATTCGTTTGCTTGTTATTCCCAATCGGTAAAGGGATGACGGGAAAGATTGGCATTGTAGTAACGCACATCATCTGAAATTTCCTTTCCGATCCAATCCGGCTTTGCAAATTTTTGTGCTTCTGATTCTAGCTCGATCTCAGCAACGAGTAATCCCCGGTTAGCCCCAAGGAATTCATCCACCACCCATTCGCTACCTTCATATTCCAATGACCATCGATTCTTTTCGATCGGTGGGTATTTACAGAAACGTTTAAGTAATTCTTCGGCATCTTTAACCGGCACAGGATATTCAAATTCCATTCGCGAGATAGTCTTGATCAGACCTTTGATAGTGATTAATCCGCGAGATCCTATTATCCGCACGCGGACCACGTGCGATC
>JAZGBQ010000232.1:0-3320 GCA_036476435.1 Fidelibacterota bacterium | reverse complement strand
AACTGGTTTTCCTGTGCGATATGCTTGATATTGAACCGGTAGTAATGGACGCTGACTTTTAACAGAAGGCAGTCACACGGAAGCAACTTCGGTCAGACTAAGGTGCTGGCCAAGACATTTTCTGATGAGCGGTAGGTGGAGAAGGTGAAATTAAAAGACAAAGTAGCGATCGTGACCGGTGGTACCAAGGGTATTGGACTCGGTATTGCACTGGAATTCGTAACTGAAGGCGCAAAAGTGGTGATTGGTGGGCGCGACATCAAGACTGGTGAGGAGGGGCTGGCAGCGATTGAAGCGGCCGGTGGCGAGGGACTGTTTGTTCCCTGTGATGTTGCTGAGCTTGGCAGCCTCGACAACATTATCGCCGAAACCGTGGAAAGCTTTGGGCGCTTGGACATCTATGTGGCTAACGCGGGGATCAATGATCCCAATAAGACACACTATTTAGAGATAACGCCGGAGCAGTATGATCGCATCATGGATGTCAACCTGAGAGGCATGTTTTTTGGCGGGCAAAAAGCGGCGCGGCAGATGATCGAACAGGGGGATGGGGGTGTGATTATCAATATGTCGTCGGTCAACGCCCACCTGGCACTGGATACACAAATGGTTTACACCACCTCCAAAGGGGGAATTCAGCAGTTGACAAAGGTACAGGCGGTGGCTTTGGCGCCTTACGGGATCAAAGTAAACGCCCTGGCTCCCGGGCCCATCGACACCGAACTGATGAAGCGGGTGGGCTCTGATAAGCAGTTGATGGACACCATTATTTCACGTACTCCGCAAGGGCGGATAGGTACCTGCAAAGAGTGTGGCCGGCTCGCAGTGTTTCTAGCCAGTGAAGACTCTGATTTTATATTCGGTCAGTCAATCTACATCGATGGTGGCCGTGGTTTTCAGGCGTTCCCAGCGCCGGGTTACAAGACGGTTACCGACGAGGACTACTGCCTACTCGAAAAGGTCAAGGCCGAATAGAACACATCAAGAATTTACACGTCAGCTGGCTTAGCTGCCTGTCTGGCTTGCGAGCAGAATATTACAGATAAAAGAAGTTGAAATCACATTTTGCCCCTCAACTAATTCAATAACGAAAACAACAATGCAATTAATAGAGCAATCATAAACCCCATCCATTTAATAAAAACTGACACTCGGCGTTTGTAATTTAGTTCCTCTTCACGCGTATCGATGCAGTAGTTTTCGAGATCAAAAAAGACTGGAATAAATCCTGGGCAACGGTGACATTTCCTTAAATCTTTATAGTTTAATGTTGACGAAGAGTTATTTTCCGACCAATAGCATTTTCCGCTAGTCAAAACCACGGATTCTCCCATTCCTCGATTTTTATGAATGTCAGAATTACAGTAAATACAATCGATACATTTAGAAAACCCAAGATTGAACATGATGGTGGGCAATATCCGTCCCAATAGCGACGGTTCCCTCTCATGTGCTTTATTCAAATCATTGATCCTTTTATGAAATTCGTCAGCCATTTTCTCTCAATCTTTGTTAGAAAACTTTGTATTTAGACTGGTATCTTCTTCTGATAATCATATTTAGCGCAAGCCAGGCTAGCTTAAATGTGATGTAGAAGTCAGGCTTAGTGTAGTCTGCTGTAAATGCCATCAAATCGCCATAGCGAATGGAGAGAATGTAAAGGTATTATTTGATCAAAATCAATCTTTTACGAATCAAGCTTCAATAATCAACCCCAACAACTCCGCCCACTCTTCAATGCTCTGGCCACTGCCCATGGCATCATTAACCAAACCATTGATAGCAAAGGATGGTGATGAGTGAACACCATTCTGACGGCAATATTTTGCGTGCCATTTAACAGCACGAGTAACACTGTCTAGCTCAAAGGCTGCGGACAGATCCACGCCGTTTAATTGAGAAATATAGTTAAGAATATCTGTGGGACTACGAGTCATATTCGGTCCCGAGCAATGATCCTGACAAACAAAGTCTTCTCGGTTTTCGAATACTGCATTCATAACCTTGAGACCAGCTTCCTGTGCCCCTTCTGTTGCAGTGGCGGCAAGGATACAGCGGGTAACAACTGCCGAAAACAAATGCCAGGGCTGCGACAGAAAGCGAATCTTAATAGTTAATTGATCTTCACCAACTGCAGAGAGTAATGGTTGCAACTTGGTAAAGGCACGTTTTGAAAATGGACAAGTGGGCTCAAGAAATACCTCCAACTCAAGCTTGCCATGCCCAAATTGGATAGACTCAAGATCTCTGCTATCTACTGTACAAGTATTCATTTGTCTTGCTCCTCACAACATATGCTTTGCAAGCGTTTGTTCTGCTGATTTCCACACCCAGACTTAAATTCAATATGCTCTATGTACGCTCGCTATAAACCTTCGCGAGCCTTGTTATAGGGATTATCGGGATGGTTTCCATACACAGAGCGGTAGGTATCCTGGCGATACCCCTTGCTTTCCAGCAAAACGAACAATACCAACAGACCAACAAATATAAACCCTAGAGCAATAGCTATTACCGGCATCCAGTAATGTATCAAACCGGATATCACCGCGCCCAATGCTAGCATGATGGTAAAATACCCGGCGGTCTTATGATAAGCCTCAAACCTGCGTCTCTGGGGTGTCATGTCGAAATGGTCGCCGTGCCACGTTGACGGATCATCCGGATCAGAATCCACTCCATGTTTGCCGCCATGGGACCCTCTGAACCAGGCAGAAACAATCTGCAAACAGCCGAACAAGATTGTGGCGAATCCCCATATTGAATGCATTGAACCGCTGAAGCCACCACTAACGACCATGGCTACCGTCATTCCGGCAAGTGAAAGTCCGATAGCAGCATACAAACTAAAATAATGGATGGTCCACCAAATCAACTTTGGGTCCAGTTTCCCCGTCCCTTTTTCAATACCGTAGGTGGTGGGCTTTGGTTTGAGGAAGCGGACTGCAACAACACCAATCGGCACCAATATAAACCAAATTCCCATCATCAGTATGGCATGGTAATCCCAATGAATATCAATAGTGCGGTCCAGAAAAGCCAGGTAAACTTCGGTGGGGATATTGTCATTCATATCAGCTTAATTCTATTTGATACCACTCAGGCGAGATTATTAAACAGTACTTTCATTCAGTGCCTCGTAGTTGAATACCAAGGCCGGATCGAGTTTGTCTTCCAGACCCGCTATGACGTTGTTCGCTGCAACCACTCCCATACGCCTGGCTGCCTCTTCCGTCAGTGAAGCACTGTGCGGGCTCACGACAACATTGGGTAGGCTGAGAAGTGGCGAGTCGGGACGGAGCGGTTCTGCTGCAAACGTG
>JAZGBQ010000231.1:0-2611 GCA_036476435.1 Fidelibacterota bacterium | reverse complement strand
TAGTGATTTATTCCGATGTTCAGAATGTGAAGAATGAAGACTGCTTATCAAAACTGTACTTCTGAACGTAACGTGGAACGGTGTAAGTCTCTGTTATGATTATAAAGAACCGTTCAATATACTCGCAGAAAGGAATGAGAGTATTGTAAGGGGGGCCTTAGTGGATGTATGCCGAACAAGGCTTTTAGAATTAAATAGATGTTCTCTAAAGAACAATATTATGCATATTATCCAGCAGGATCTTACTCCAAAAGGATGGGAAGATGTAGCTTTTTTCATGAATAGATAACACATTAAGGCGCTTTAAGTATCAGATTTCAGATGCTTTTACGGGTAGGTAAATGTTGTACTTCTTTCATCTCGGATTCCTTATTTCCAAGCGATATTTTTGCAAGTTTAGACGCGTACGCATTGGATCCAGGCACCGCAGTCACTCCATGCAGCAATATACTCAATAAAACTGTAATAGTGGTTACATAAAATATTATTGCCTCTCCGCTGAAATCATGCTTATCTACAACGACCAGCACATAAAGAATTGACGCCACCCCGCGAGGGCCAAACCAGCCCAAGTAGAGTATAGAAGGGGCCGTTAACCTTTTACCTATCAGGCTGATTGCAACAGGAATCATGCGTACTAAAGTTAAGCTAATTACTGCGTAAAGAATATAAACCCAACTTATTTCTCCAATAGCATTGGGTATCATAATTGCGCCGAAGAGCATAAAAGTTAGCAAAATAAATAGCTCTCCTTCTGCCTCGCCGAAATCAAAGATTGGGCCGCCTACTTGACGGGCGACTATGCCAAAGATTAGGCCCGCAAAAAAAGCCGACATAAATCCATTCCCTCCAATTATTTCTGCAGAGAAAAACGCCATGAAAGACACACCGACAATTGAAAGGCGCTGAAAATTACCGGATATCCAACTTTTGTTTACTGACCATAATACGAGTTTTCCTCCTACGTAACCAACAACGATTCCAATCACAGGCCCCAGGATCAACTGAAATCCTATGAATTGTATCCAGTATGATGCCCCTTGGTGTCCACCGCTGGTACCAGCTAGATAAATGAACAATAGCAATATCGGGAAACAAATGCCGTCATTTAAGCCGCTCTCCACATTCAAAGCCTGGCGAATCCGTACTGGCACACGCTCTGAGTTGATTACCGCCTGAGCTAGGGCTGCGTCGGTTGGGGCTAGTATGGTTGCCAGTATTGCTGCCTGCCAAAGGGGCAATTCAGTTAAGATTACTACTCCGACTAACACACCGGCGAAGATTGTTAAAGGCAGCCCCAGACCTAAAAGGCGTTGCGATAATCTATGCTCGCGACTATATAAACCGAGGTTGATTCGTGAGGCATCTGAAAACAAAACAAGAATTAGTGTTATGTTCGCTATTATGTTTATAAGTGTAAGGTCCTTCCCCGTTATTAATCCAGTGACATCACTGCTCAGAAAAAATCCAAATATCACGAAAATCATGGGGCCGGAGATAATTGTACTTTCAAGTCTCTTTGATACGATTCCATATAAGACTACAAATGCAGCGATTAGAGCAAAAGCTATATGTTCCATCATAGAATTTTCTCCCCAAAATATTTGTTTTAGCCCTATTTCTTCTTTTCTTCTTGAATCGTGGAGACCAGAGCTCTCGTGGCTATGGCAATCACTAATCCTGTAAATATTATTCCAATTAGTCCGATAATAACGCTTAATACTCTGCCGATGATCGTTACAGGGGTTATGTCACCATATCCAATAGTGAAAGCAGTTATGAACGATAAATACATCGAATTTCCTATACTAATACCTTCAACTATGGACATTAATAGTGCCCCCAGTATAACCAGGACCAATAATGAAAGTGTTACATGGCGAAGCAGCCATACATATTTAAAAAAGTATCGTAGGAAAATAAAGAATATTAGCTTATGATGATCCATATGCTTTTACTTAGATCTGTTGATTATGTTTCCATGTAAGATCATATAGACATTGAATAAATAGCGATTCAATTTTTGGATATGAATCTCTATGATAATAATATCGTTATTATAGTCTATATATGCCTTAAACAAAAACATCAAAAATAAGCCTGATCGAATGCGTTCCAATTTATTTTGTTAACTTTCTCGCGGCTCTCAGCCAAGGATACGGCTAAAGATTGATAAAAACCTGCCACCAATAATATCCGTACCGCAAGCTCGCTCAGATTTTTATCAGCACCTTCCCGGTTCCTAATTTCTTTCAGATCCTCACTGATTTGCTTTACCAGTTCCGATATGTCGGGAAAATCAGGCACCTGCTCCCCATTTGATATTGAATCTTTCAGCAGCTTAAATTCCTGATTGAGAGCTTGATGCATGTCTGTCCATTTCTTCCTGAGAGAAGTTATTGAAGATTCGTCTTTGAATTCCTGTCGCGCTTGCTCTAATGAATCCAGTCTGAAAGTAATATCCTCTAATGAAGACAAAAGTGATTCAACCTTAGTTTTGTCATTATCAGGCGTGCGCTCATAATTTAGCGTGCCAGCCCAAAGGATGGTATTTTTAATATGGTTTATTAGTTCTTTTCTGCCCGAGAACAAAATAGATCTACCTTTCGGG
>JAZGBQ010000230.1:0-3072 GCA_036476435.1 Fidelibacterota bacterium | reverse complement strand
GTGCCTTATCTAATCCTTGGGCCGTTTGAGTAATAATATCAAGTGCTTCTTCAACCTCCAGAGGACCCGGTTTTGTTTTTTCTTTTACCGTTTTACCTTCATAATAACCCATGCAGATAAATATCTGACCTTCCTTTGTTTCATCTATCTCATGAATATTGCAAATATTAGGATGATCTAATGCGGAAGCTGCTTTTGCTTCATGGATAAAGCGTGTCTTCATATCTTTATCACGAGTCATCTCCACAGGCAGGAATTTGAGGGCAACGATGCGATCCAAATTCGTGTCTTCGGCTTTATACACATCACCCATGCCGCCTTCACCGAGCTTCTCAATGATCGTATAATGGGATATAGTTTTACCGATCATTCGATAAAAACCATATTAAAATCAAAGATTATGTAAGAATTAAATGACATTTTATCCCCTTAGAAGCCAGGTAAATGTAGCAGGGAGAGTGATGATTATCAATAATTTGCAGTCTACGCTATTAATTTGTATGTGGGCTATATCCAGATAGTGTAAGACCCCCACCCCAAGGCGACCTACCCCCCCCCTTTAAATTGTTCGCCCTTTTGACCGGTAGTTATAAGGTTTATAGACGGACTAGACACTTCGGTATCCCATGGACATCCCGAAATCCAATTCCTATTTCACCCATTTGTGAAAACAGGAAAAACCTTTGAAAAAATGGATAAACCTGATCCTAAATACTCCTTTTTTGTTATAAACCAGTAGTATGTATCTCTCTCATAAATAGCAAAACAAACTAATAGTCGAATTTCTCATTATTTAGTATTAGAATTATTACTGTACTATTATTAGATGAGGTAGATATGAAATATTTAATTGGTTCAGTGATACTTATTTTACTACTTCAATTTATCAGTTGTAATAATTCTACCAACCCATCTGATGACAATGAACAAGACATATTTGGTTGCACTGATCCCGATGCGGATAACTACAATCCCAATGCCACAATCGATGATGGTAGTTGTGAATATGGCACAGAGGATGTATTTGGCTGTACTGATTCTAACGCAGCCAACTATAATCCAAATGCAACAATTGATGATGGTAGTTGTGATTATATTCCGGCAATTGTCATTGGTCAAGAAACTGATAGTTGGTACTTAGGTGAATCAGCCTTTATGGGCTATCGTTTAAGTAATATCGGTGGCACTACTGCTTATAATGTCCAATACAGATTGCAAATTAATTATAAATGTTTGACAGGTTCTTTTTCTCCAAACTGGAAACAACAATATTTATCTTATACTTATGATGGAAATATTCCAGCTGGCAAAAGCAAAAGTTTTACTGAATTAATTGAGTTATGTAGTAGTTTGGGGATTTTAGCTTTCAATTTTGAAATCTCCCAAATACTGTGGGATTAAAACACTGATTTTAATCCAAAGAGTTGTACCAATACGAATCACTGGTAACCAAACCCCCACTTTACTTCGGAATAGTAGAAAAATGAAAATAGTTGAAAAATATGTGCAGTGTGTAAGTATATATAAAACCCCTATAAAGTGACCTGTCCCCGCCTCCCCATTGGTGGGTGGGTACCCTGCCATTATTTTGTTTATAAATAAACTTAATAAAGGAATTAGTTTGCCCTCTTGACTTATAGTTAAAGGGATTATCGACGAGAATACAGTACCGGTATCCCGTGGGAATTCAAAATATAGGTTATTTTAAGCCTGGATTGGATATTACGGGGTGACTAAAGACCCAACATATAATCAACTTTTATCAGAAATGTATTATCTGATTCTAATGAAAACAAATCTCCAATGTCATTAATACCATTAAATATATACTTGTTCTGATAATTCTGGCGGCCGTGCTGCCATGCAAAAAAGATCACGGAACCGGGCCTGTATTCCCAGCGAATGACAAAGGTTGATCGTAATTCTTTAAAACTAAAATTAGGGTTATTAAATGTAAAATCCGTAGTTCCGTCATTATTTAGATCAACATTATATATTCCGTCATTGCTCAATGAAATTTCATCGTCGTAAAACCGGAATCGATCATTATAGTCATGTGCCAGAGGTTGTGTCACTTCTCTAAAATTCTTGTAGAAACCTGATGAAATGTAAGGTTGTCCATAAAATTCAAATGATAATTTGGGAGATATGGTCCAATTCACCCTTGTTGTTAAACCTAAAGTCTTGTTTTCCATTTCAGAAAGAATATAACGCGTCGAGTCCATAGCAACCACTTTGGATACCCAGTGCGTGGACCAGCCATCCTTCCAGGATTCAAGTCCCAAGGAAATATTTATAACAGTATTTGGTCTAATATTCAAAGTACCCAAAATACCATGCCATTCTCCACCCGGGGTTGTACGTCCTCCTTTCCACGCTTCAAAATATATTGAGATCATCTTTCGGTCATCTGAAGATAGTTCAATCCAAGAGTTTTTCCAGCGGTCTGAGTTTATTGCCGGACCACCTCGGAGTTTAGTAATGTCGTATAAGTTTGACCCAAATACCATTGGATTTATCCAAACAGACCAGTTATTTTTAAATGTTGCTTTAAATAAAATTGGGCGAAACCAAGTGTTAACATTGATCCCATCAAATGTCCAATCACGAGCAAAACCCAATTCGATATAAAAATCCCTAATAATTCCAAAGGGCTTAGTTCTGAGGTATTTTAGACGACCGGTCAAATTTTTTAGACCAGAGATAAGCCACTGAAATCCCAATTCATTTGCATTAAATCCAGGACTTGCCAAGTCTACGTAACCCCAGTATTGTAAAGTCCCCCCTTCTTTACTTACTCTAAGGCTTGAGGAATAACCAGCTAAGGAAGTACGAGAGGGATCAAAAGTGGTGTAAGAGGCATCAGGTCTTTGAAAGTAATGCTGAGGTGATTGTTGGGTATTGCTTATTGCTGAGCGACTTCCAGATAGATGACTGCCGGCAATTTTCCACCGTACAGCATATGTATTTTCTTTCCACCGATGAACACCATCAATAGCGACCAAATAGGCCGCATTATGTAAAAAATCTAATTTATTATCAGGCAATTTCCTGTTCATGGCGGTCACAATA
>JAZGBQ010000023.1:0-4306 GCA_036476435.1 Fidelibacterota bacterium | reverse complement strand
TGGCAAGTTCAGTAGAAAGGGGTGATGGGTCTTTTGTTTTATCATAAGGGTAACCATCCTCAGGGAATGTCCTTAAATCGTTGTGGTAAAATTGCAGACCCTGAGATATCTCTCTAAGATTGTTTATGCATTGCGTCTGACGATTTGTAGCCATTAACTTACTAAAGCCTACAAGACCTATGCCAGACAGGATTGATATTATGAATATCGTAATCGATAATTCCACAATTGTAAATCCCTTGTTGTTGTGCCGTTTTTTTAGTTTCGACATGATAAAGTCTCCTGTAATACTACCATGCGATATTATTTCTCTTTTCTTCAAATTTGTCTTCGTGTAAATGGAACCACGACCGTAAATAACTCAAACTGTGTGCCAAAGTCATCAGGTCACACAAAAAAAACAATTTACAAATATTACTTCTTCTTTTTGTTTTTGTTTTTGCTATTCCCATTGCCATTCCCATTCCCAGATCCAGATCCAGATCCAGTTCCAGTAACAGAAGCCGTATCAAAACCACCTTCGGATGAGGTGACTGTAACTGAATCAGGCTTAGTAGTCACTCCTTTCTTAAATATATATATATCCTTTTTGGAATTGTAAACCATAGATCCATAATCATCGAGTGTTAACTCAGCCTTCCCGCCTTCGGAACTAGTTGCTTGCACCGTTAGGAGGCTTTTACTATCTTTATATTCAACCTTTGTGATCTTAACGGTATCAGCCACAGGAGAACCATTGATTTCTGTAACATTCACTTCAGCTGTGTCGGGATCAGAATCTTCGATGCCATCATTAACAATCAGCGTGACTGTATAGTTACCACCCTGGGTATAAGTGTGCGATGGACTCACACCGCCTCCGGTTGCTCCATCGCCAAAATCCCATTGATAAGTTAAAAGATCGCCATCACTATCTGATGATCCAGCACCATCAAAAGTAATCGGTGAATTTTCGTTGCCTACGTATGCGCCGCCGGCATCAGCAACCGGTTTGGTATTGCCCCCAATGTATGCCCCTTGAACAACGACATCGTCGACATACCATCCTTCAAAGTTATTTGAAACGCTGTCAAGCGTTTCAAAATGGAACTGTACCTTAATCGTTGAACCGTCATATGCTGATAGATCCACTGATTCATTAATCCAATTATCAGCCGTGCTAATTCCTACTAAAACAGTTGTCCAGTTAAAGCCACCGTCATTGGAGATCTGAACACTTCCGGTGTCATACGGGGAGAGATTTTCTGTCGAGAGAAAATGCTGGAAGGTAAGTTGGCTTCCAACAAGAGATGAAAGATCAATATCCGGCGAAGTGATAGATCCCTGATTGGCCTTACCAGTGTCATAGTTTCCTTTATCTTCCCGTCCGTAATACCATGAATTCGTTGGACTCGCTGCGCGCCTTTGGCTTTGATGCCACAGACTCTGATTCGGTATACCACCTGTTCCGTCAACAGTCCATCCGTTTTGGCCGTTTTCCATATCATCGGAAAAGACAACCGTTGCCACTAATGTAGTCTCTGATACAGGCAGCTTAGAATTTAAGGTACCGTTCCTGACATTATCAAAGACCATCAATGCAAAATAATATGTGGTGTTTTGTTGAAGTCCTGTGACTTTAAAGGTCTCAATAGTTCCTGAAGGAGACGGTTTTGGCTCACCAATCACTTCATTGGCTGAATCAAAATCTTTTGTATCAATAATTGGCTTTTCTGAATAGCGAAAAACGTAGCGAGAAGCTATGCCAGTATAAAGATCATCCCCGACAGACGTCCACTGTAATGTGACTGAACTGTGCGTTTTATCAATGACTTTCAATTTATCGATAACAGCAGGAGGAACGGTATCATTATCAAAGAGATTATAAATGTTTAAACGGCTTCCTGTTACCGTTTTGCCCTCAAGGGAATCAATCGGTTCCGCCAAGTTCATGATCTTATCTTTAACCTCCAAATGTGTTAAGGAAGGATCAAATTCCCATAAAAGGGCTGCAGACCCTGAGACATGCGGTGTGGCCATTGAGGTCCCGCTTAAAGTACTGTAGCCTGTTGGAACAGTCGAATAAATATCTGATCCAGGTGCCCCCAGATCAACGGAATTTAGACCGTAATTAGAAAAAGACGATAAATTATTGTTACGGTCTGTTGCCGCAACGGAAATCACATTCGGCAGGTTATAGGAAGAAGGATAATGAGGAGAAAAATCGGTATCAACACTGCTATTACCCGCTGCCGCAATAAACAAGTAACCGTTATCATTGGCGGCTGAGATCGCATCAAAAAGTGCCTGTGAAAATCCACCCCCACCCCAACTATTGTTGGTGATGGGAAAGCCCATCATGTTGGCATATGAAATCGCCTCAATGGCATCAGCAGTCGAACCAGAACCACTAGAGTTCATAAATTTCAACGCAGCAATTTTCACATTCCAATTAACACCGACAACTCCGACACCGTTGTTACCAACACCACCGATCATTCCGGAGACGTGCGTTCCGTGGTAGTGATCATCAAACGGATCATTGGTTTCATTAACAAAATTCCAGCCGTAAATATCATCAATAAACCCGTTAAGATCATCATCAACACCATTGAGTGTTTCATCCGGATTCGACCATATATTGGCTGACAAATCCTCATGTGTGTAATCCACACCTGTATCTATTACACCAACGATCACAGTAGAATCATGTGTTATGTCCCATGCCTCGGACGCATCGATATCGGCATCTGGTATACCACCGGATTGTCCCGTATTGTGCAATCCCCAGAGTTGATTAAATTTAGGATCGTCAGGAATGATATTTGTTTTGACAATATAATTAGGTTCGGCGTATTCTACGCGCGGATCCTGATTGATGACGCGTATCACATTAGCTATATCAACTCCTGCTTTCAGATACGCTTTATACAAACGGTGAAGACCTCTGGTATTGATCTTTTCAAGTGTCATGCCTTTAAATTTATGCCTCTTTAATAGCTTGTTGGCAGATTCCAGATTGTAATTGTTTAAGAAATTTGCTGTGGCTTCCTGTCCTTCTTTGAATTTGATGATGACTTCTTCCTCAACAATAGGATGTCCTTTAAATTTAGCCTTTTCGGTGGTGGTTTTAGCTTGAACTAGTGAAATGCCCATAACCCCCATGCCCGACAGGATTGCTATTATGAATATCGTGATCGCTAATTCTACAATTGTAAATCCCTTGTTGTTGTGTCGATTTGTCATTTTTTATCCCCCTTCAATCAGAATCGATTTTATTTGCATCCCACCCTTTCGAGTGGTTTGTCTTTTTCGGGTTTTTAATAATTGTTTAACTAGCTCGACAGCCGCTTATATCTCAAAATGTATGCCAAAGTCATCAGGTCACACCAAAAAAACAAATTCGTGTCCTGGTAACCTGTTGATATATTAGCCACTTACGACAATTAGACCAAGAAGTTATGGAGGCATGATCCATCGAATACAGATGTGTGAGGTGGGGTAAAATACCCCCCGACAATTTGCACAGTAATCGGCCATAATTTGTGCAACTCACTGAATTTACAAGAGTTATGATAATTGGGGGCAAAATTCCTTTCATGGGGGAATTCCCCCCGTCTATCTTCCCGCCCGGCAGTGTAATTTTTCACAATTAAGGTAACAAATGGTAGGGGTATGGGTAATAACGATATGGAAATTCGCCCCCATAGCCCCAGCATCTTGCTTTCGCTCTTACAGAGCCTACTTTCGGCAAGAAAGCGCAGGGGCTAGGAATGGGGGCGGATTTTTAAAGTTTTTTACAACATTTGAATTGACTACTGCGTGCTTTTTGGTTGGATAATTTGATTTGTTTCTTAAAGACGTATCTATTGTTGTGAAATGAAGGCAGTTTCTGGCTCAGGTTCGTTTTTAAGGTTCTTCATTTCAGGGTTTTTTCCCATAAAATTGATGAATGCTATTGCAAGTTTTGGATCAAACTGAGTCCCCGCCCCATTTTTAAGCTCCTGACAGGCCACTGCGTGCGTCAGGGCTTTTCTATAAACTCTATTAGTTGTCATTGCATCGTACGCGTCAGCAACTGCAATGATCCTGGCGATAAGATGAGTTTCCTCACCCCTTAAACCGTCAGGATATCCCTTCCCGTTGTAACGCTCGTGGTGATTCCTTACACCCGGCATCAAGACGTGCAGGCGTGTCATAGGTTCCAGGATTTCACTACCTTTGACAGCATGTGAATGTATTATTTCGGTTTCTTCATCTGTTAAACGACCTGATTTATTTAAAACCTTCTCCTTTATTCCAATCTTTCCAATATCATGAATGGTAG
>JAZGBQ010000229.1:0-2274 GCA_036476435.1 Fidelibacterota bacterium | reverse complement strand
TCTGCTATCAAGTTTTAACAATGAACAAATTTGGTAACCGTTAATATTTGGGAGCATTAAATCGAGTAAGATGAGGTCAGGATTTTCAGTTCGAGCTTTATTCAATCCGCTAATTCCATCTGTGGCGGATATCACTTCATAGCCATAATTTGTTAGTATCAGACTCACCGGATCAATGAAGAATTTTTCGTCGTCAATAATTAGAATTTTACTGGACATAAGGTCAACTTGATGGTTCCATCTGCAGAGTTTTGGCGATATCAGCAATTAGTGCTGGAATGAGTTCAAAATCCCTTGATTTGTCGAGAAAGTGGTCGGCACCGAGATCACGGCATTTCTTCTCATACTGAGCATAGGGATAATTTGTTAACATGACCACCGTAGGAGCGTTGGAAGTATTTTTTATCGCCTCCAGTATTTCTATACCACTCCCGGAAGGGAGGCGGATATCAAGGAACACTAGGTCCGGTTTTTTAGAGATGATTTCACTGATTGCAACTTTAGCGGATTCAGATTGACCGATAATATTCACATCATCAGTTTCGGCGATCATACCGATCAACCGTTCACGTAATAAATCAGAATCGTCCACAATGTAGATTTTCATAGAATCCTCATTCGCTTTCCAAATTATTTGCTTCATCGTAACTAATGAATATTAGCAAAATAGTAACGGGAATTTTAGAGGAGTGAAACCTATTTTTATGTAGGAAGATGACGTGATCTTTTGCAGGATTTTATCCTACAAGACTGTCTATTGATGTAGTGGTTGCTTCCACGTCATCGGGGTGGATTAATCTACGAGATTGTTTGAAATAGCGTAATGTGTCAATTCGGCATTTGATTTCATTTTCATTTTTTGTAAGAGTCTCGTTCGATAAGTACTAACAGTCTTTATACTTAAAGATAAGTCATTTGCAATTGTGGTCAATGTTTTCCCTGTCGCAATCATACACATTAACTCATATTCGCGATCAGACAGGGTTTCGAATCTTCTCTTCTTGAAGTCTTTTCCAAGAGATCGGGCCAATTGATCGGCAATGGATTCAGTGATGAATTTTCTCCCGGAATTAATCCGGCGTACCGCTCTTACAATATCTTCAGGAACTGTCTCTTTATTTAAATATCCAGAGGCACCGGCCCGTAATACCCGGATAGCATATTGTTCTTCTGGATGCATGCTCAACACAAGGATTTTGAGATTAGGATGCGTTTTGTTTAATTGTTTTAATATATCAAGTCCGCTCTGACCGGGCATTTTAATATCAAGGATGAGAATATTACAATCTACCGTATCCAGCATGGTGAATATTTCCCTGGCGTTCGCAGCTTCTCCTGAGATCTGTATATCACCTGCTTCTTGAAGGATTTCGCTCAGACCTTTACGAAATATTGGGTGATCATCTGCAAGGATGACGTTGATCATTGTAATTATTCCTAATTGCTTTGCGGTATTATTGCGATCAAAACAGTCCCTTTCCCTGGAGAACCAGTAATTTTAACGGTACCATTCCAGGGGTAAACACGTTCCTGAATTCCTTTCAAACCGTATGAAGTTGGATTCTCAATATCGGATTCGGAGATTCCTTTTCCATTATCCGATACTGTCAATGTAAGTATTCCATGATCATCTTTCAACCTAACTTTGACCTTCGTCGCCTTTGAATGTCTGGAAACATTTGTTAAGCATTCCTGAAAGATTCGAAAGATGGCTGTAGACCGTGCCGGATCTGTGACGATTTCTTCAGGATTGGATCGGGTATCACAGGCGATACCCGATCTTTTATTGAATTCTTCTGTTTGCCATTCGAGCGCAGCGGATAAACCCAGATCATCGAGTATCCCAGGACGTAGTTCAGTTGATATTTTCTTTACTGATTGGATCGTATCGTTGATGATATTTTTCATGGAATCACGTTTTTCGGTTATTGAAGACGGGACATCCGGGAATTTTTTTGTGAGCCAGGCAAGATCCATTTTTAACGCTGTGAGAGCCTGCCCTAATTCGTCATGAATCTCCCGGGCAATGTTGGTTCGTTCTTCTTCACGAACGATTTCCATGTGGGAAGATAATTCATGAAGCTGTTTATTGGTTGTCTCCAGATCCAAGTTTAATTTTTCCTTGGCTTTCTTACGTTTTGTAATATCTCTGACAAATACCAGATCAGCAGGTTTACCTTCATAATCGATAACGGCAGCTTTTATTTCTGCGAAGATCTGCTCACCTTTAAGATTCCTCAGTGCCAGTTCGTATTCATCCGGTACATCTTTCCC
>JAZGBQ010000228.1:0-2980 GCA_036476435.1 Fidelibacterota bacterium | reverse complement strand
TATATTCGAACCGAGTATGACAGGCAAGAATGTAAATTTGATATGATGTTCTTTAATAAATTCATGTCTCCAGTTTGTCTCCACAGAGGTCAAATTTGATGAGTTTTGAGGGTATCGAACATCAAATTATGGCCGAAAAACGCATATTTAATAAAATTTTTTAGCAGAAATAGTATTGAACATACGTTTGCACTTTTGAACATATAATTTTAAGAACATTGCATAAAATAATAATAATCTGCAATATTTTAAATAAGCCGCTATTAGGTTCCAGTAACTTCTAGGGGCAAGCACCTTCGGGCATTTAATACGAAGTTTGAGGGTTCGAGCCCTTCACCATGGCTATCACCACTATGAATCCCAAGAAGTGAATGATGTTTTTTAACCGTGTATATGGGAAATATCAGTTTATGTATGTCAAATCGGTGTAAATAGAGAAAATACTTGACAGAAGGGTTTTTTTTATTGTATACTGCTGTAACTTACAGCCGGGGTTGTCTCCATTGAATTTCTACTGTCATATCATTTAGAGGAAGGTGTATATTTATTAAATTTTTAACATGCCCATTACAAAAGACAGGAGGAAACTAAGACGAAAAGAAGAAATGTCGTATCATTGTTTTGTTTAATACTTATGTGTACCGCAGCCATGGCTGATCCGCCGGCGGGGAGTAATTGGGAATTAGTCTGGAGCGATGAATTCAATAGCAGCGAGACGCCAATCCCACCTGATCCAAGTAACTGGGGATACGAAAACGGATATGTACGCAACAAGGAAGAGCAATACTATACAAATAGTTTGCAGAATGCTTATTGCCAAAATGGTTACCTGAATATCGAGGCACACAAACATCCTCCTGGTACATATCCGACAGGCGGTGAGCCCGGCCAGGACGGCTCGATCAGCAGCACCAGCCTACGATCTATGGGCAAAGTTTCATATCAGTTTGGGTATTTTGAGATACGCGCACGAGTTGACACCCAATTGGGTTCCTGGCCCGCATTTTGGACCTTGGGCAACAGCGGTGAATGGCCGGACGGCGGCGAGTGCGACATACTGGAATATTATACCGGCAAGTTTCTTTTTAATGTTGCCTGGTGGAAAACCGGAGATCCGCGTTGGGTCGCCCGATGGGATGGTGAAAAGGTTTACCTTACCGACTTACCCGCAGGCTGGCTGGACGATTTTCACATCTGGGCGATGGAATGGAATACGAATGAAGTAAAGCTCTATCTCGATGAGGTTCTGATAAACTACTGGGATTCTTCACAGGATGATAATGGCGGCGGCGATACTTCTGTCGAAGGCTTTCAACAGCCGCATTACATGCTTATTAACCAGGCCATTGGCGGCACTGCCGGTGGTGACACATCAGGGATGGTTTTCCCGACAACCTATGAGGTAGACTGGGTACGCATCTGGCAGTTAAACGGTTCGGCCTATTGCGGTGACGGCACTTGCAGTGATCCTGAGGATTTATGTAATTGTCCCGATGATTGCGGCACGCCGCCGGCAACTGAGACTGTATGTGATGACGGTCTCGATGATGACTGTGATGGCGTTACCGACTGTGAAGACATCGATTGTGACGGCGATCCTGTGTGTGACTTTGTGATAAGTTTCTACGATAACTTTGAATCCTCCAGTGACTGGAGCACGAACTGGATTGCAACAGGCGCATGGAATCGCGTTTTTGATAAAAAGTTTTATGAGGGAAGTTACAGTGCCGAAATCGATGGTAGTGTGACTGATTCGGCTCTGGTATCACGAAGTATTGATGTCAACAGCATTGACACGGCGACAATTACGTTCCAGTGGCTTATCGAAAATGGACTTGATACCGGTGAATATCTTGCGTTTGATGTTGATACCGGTTCCGGTTGGGTTCAAATGGCTGACCGTCAGGGTAACTTCGACACAGAGGAAGTCTGGGCCGGCGAAGAGATCGTTGTTGATGTAAGCAGTGCAAGCACTATGTCGATAAGATTCATAGGTAATATGAACAGGAGTAATGAAGATGCTTATGTCGACCTGGTTGAAATTATCACTACAAGCGATATATCATGCGGCAGCGGAGGACCATGTGGTTTTGCCGATCTGGCTAATATGGCCCAGCATTGGCTAACCATCGACCCGAGCGCTGATTATTACGATGATGGAACAGGAATAGTTGATTTTAAGGATTTTGGTGTGCTTGCTGAGAACTGGACTGGTCTGCCCTAGGGTTTCTTCCACTTTTGACCTTACGGCTGTGATAACACAACGACATCGTAGAGCTAGCACTTCTACAAAGAATTCATTTCAATTGTCTTAGATATATCAGATCCCTCAAGCTGATAGGTGAACGCCACAGGCTTGGGAAACTCAATAGTTGAAACGTTAATCTTGGACCAGGTCGCATTGAAAGTATTCCTCTTGTTCGGCTTCTTCCGCCTCCATTCAGGATGGCTTTTGCTTACAAAACAATTCTAAAATATACTTCTCATGAACAACAAAACGTCAATGTCCTTCAATAAATTCATGTCACCAAACTGTCTCCACAGGGACCATCTTTTCTAAAATCGGCCAAAATAAATATCAGTTTTTGGCCCAAAAGTGGATATTTGTAAAAAATTTTTAGCGAAAATAGTATTGAACATACGTTTGCCTCAGTGAAAACAATCAGCCTGAGGGAGAGTTTTGATATACTACCGCATTTGAAACGGATATAATATCGATATTGAGGGAGGCTTTAGCTGGAACTGGCGAAATGGCTGGTAAGATTCATATCGGTATCGCAGGATGGTCATACCCGGACTGGAACGGGATCGTTTACACAAGCTCTAAAATCGACCAGCTCAAATACGTCAGTAGGTTTGTTGACTGTATTGAGATTAACAGCACTTTCTACAGGCCGCCTGCTGAGAGAAACAGTGAATCCTGGCTGGACAGAACAAAAGCAAGACCTGAGTTTTTTTTTACCGCAAAACTTCACCGGGA
>JAZGBQ010000227.1:0-2648 GCA_036476435.1 Fidelibacterota bacterium | reverse complement strand
GTTCCCAACACACCTTATCATTGGCAAGGTAGGCCGGGCAGTCCTTTCGATCTTCTGTTGTACAGGGTTTAATATCCCAACAGGGAATCAACGCAAGTAATCTTTTAATTCCGGCTATATTTAACTTGTTTTCGTTAATTTGGCTCCTGATACATGCAAACCATACAAGGTCATTTTGTGAATATAATCTTCGTCCGCTATTCGTCCGATAAGAAATTACCAGCCCTTTCCGTTCATATAATCGAAGTGTTTCGGGGGAAACTCCAAGCTTGTTTGCTGCCAGACCAATTGCAAGTATCGGTTCATCAGGATCATATTTAAATGAAATATTCATAACTTTATTATACAGATTACATGTATTTGATACTGCATAATATTAGGGATTACCCAGATGGGTTACAAGATAATAAGACAAGGTTATCTTGTAATGATCGTTATGTTGCAGAAGCCTGGTCAGTTTTATCGAAAACTAACCCCAATTGGGAATTGAGCTCAGGTCAATGTGGAACACCAGGCGACCAAGTAGAAATATTGAAATCGTAATAAGTATTGCACCAATAAGATTTAGCCATATCCCTATCCTAACCATATCACGTATCGAAAGGCGGCCGGTACTGAATACAATTGCATTGGGAGGTGTTGCGACCGGTAACATAAATGCAAATGAACAAGATAACGTGGCTGGAATCATCAGTATAAACGGATTTACCTCTATGGCCATTGCCAATCCTCCCAAGATTGGTAAAAACATCTCGGCCGTTGCAGTATTTGAGGTCATTTCCGTTAAGAAGGTGACAAAAAGACAGATGAAAAGAACAATCAAAACCAGTGGTAATGAACCAATTCCTATAAAATGCGTTCCCAACCAGATGGCCAACCCGGTTTCTTTAAACCCCATGGCAAGGGCAAATCCACCGCCAAATAACAGCACAATATGCCATGGGAGTCTACTGGCAGTTTCCCAGTCAAGGATATGCTGGTTCTTTCCACTTTTTGCAGGAAAAATAAACAACGACAGGGCGACAAATATAGCGACCGTTCCATCATTTAGGTAAGCTGGGTTGCCGAAGATACTTGACCACCCGGGGATTGATATAACACCTAGATCGATGTCCGCCCGGAATATCCACAGCCAAGCCAGAGCAATAAAATGGACCAATACGATCTTTTCTTCGTAAGTGATCGGACCTAAGTCCGCATGCTGATCATTTAGTAACGCCTCATCCAGTTTAATTTCTTCAGGAATAGGAAATATGAAGCGAAGTATTATCCACAGGATAAATAGGAATACCAGTGATATTGGGAAAGCATACAGCATCCATGTGGAAAATGATATTTCCGGAGCCTCAGGGAAAAGGATCATTAAAATCCTTGCAAAGGATAAATTCGGAGGGGTACCAACCAGGGTTGCGATTCCACCAATGGAAGCACTGAATGCTATTCCAAGTAAAATTCCAACTACATACTTCTTGATTGGTTCACTGCCGGTAGTATCTTCCAATTTAAGGATAATAGAAAATGCGATTGGCACCATCATCATTGTCGTGGCAGTATTCGATATCCACATGGATAGAAAAGCTGTTGCCACCATGAAACCGAGCATGATCTTCTGCGGGCTCGATCCAAATAATAATAAGATCCGAAGCGCCAGGCGTTTATGAAGATCCCACTTTTGCATTGCCAGTGCTACAAGAAATCCGCCAATAAATAAAAAGATAATATGATTGAAATAAATGGGTGCTACCAGTTTTCCATCCATAATTCCCAGCACTGGAAATAATACGATCGGCAACAGAGCTGTTACAGCCAGGGGTACAACCTCAAGGATCCACCATAACGCCATCCAAGCAGCGACTCCCGTCATGTTATTTATGGCCGAACTGCCAGACTCTAAATCAATAAAAAATACAAACAAAAAACAAATGAACGGTCCACTAACGAATTTTAACGTTTTAACCAAGGGCTTATCAAAAAATAATTGATTTAAATCCTAAGCTATTTCTATCCGGAAGTAATAAATCCAGCCAACTACGATTACACTGGATATCTAAGACTTGGGTACAATTAATACAGGGCAATCTACATGATTAACTATCCGTTCATCAATTGTATCAGAAATATATTCCGTCACCCCACCGAGTTTTGTATGACCCAGCATTAGCAGGTCCATTTCTTTCGCACAATCAGCCACTTCTTCAAGAACCGATGAGTTAACCCGAATCTTTACATCCATCCCTGCTGCAATTTCTTCGTGCCCCGCTTCTCGGAAAATCTTTTTAATTTCTTCTTCATTGAATTTATGTCCGGTACTTTCCATCATCATTGACATTTCGCCGGCGTGGGGATGATTTACATGCAATACGTGTAATTCCGCATTGAGCGTATTCGCCAGGCGCACGGCTTCATCGATCAATGCGATCTCTTTACCAGTGCATGAAAGGGCCACCAGAATTTTTTTGTAGGCCATTAACCACTCCGAGATTTTTACCATTCACAAGCGTATTAATTTACTAGATATTATTGATTCAAGGAAAGCAGAGACAGCAGTAAAATATTTGGAGTTAGTTATACTACAAGGTTATTGCTAATATGTAAAACGTTGAAAAACTCGTTTGAAGAAATATTAAACACTTTAATTTTACGCTTCA
>JAZGBQ010000226.1:0-2958 GCA_036476435.1 Fidelibacterota bacterium | reverse complement strand
CTTTAAACTTTTCCTCTTGAAGTTGTTTTAATTTTTCATATGGAAGCCATTGGGTAGAGAGCGATGATTGTAACTCTGTATAGAAGTTATTTCTCAGCGCCATCATCATTAATGAGGTGAAATTCATAAGTAGAATTGAAATTAGAATAATGTATTATTTAAAATAAAATTAAGGATACTGGTGACATACAAACACATAATTATTAATTGATAATCGGTTATGTCTGTAATAAAAATTAGAAGAACTATGACAATCATCTTAAATCTCGAAAATATACGATTAGCGCCTAATAATTTTGATATAATAAACTCAAAAAGATTAACTTATTAGCCGGAGATGAGGAACCATACATTACAAATAGGCTCAGCTACTAATTTCTGTAATTAGACATTTATTTGATTCTTTATTGATAAGAAAAACAATGATTAAAAAAATTAAAGATAAAATAAAATTGGTTTTTGTACAGTTATATACGCGTTTACACATCTTCAGATTCAGGCAGCATCAAAAAAATATTACCAACCGGATCATTCACCACATGGGTTCTTTTGAAAGGAAAAACCCGGAAAAACGCATCCGTTATTGGAAACAACTAGCCAGATGGATAGATCCAAACTGGTACTGGATTTATTCTGGGATCAGTGGTCGAGAAGATTACAGGTATATTCCAGCAGATATCTATTTTATGTATGTAGAACCGATTCTTAATCAAAAATCAATGATTCTAACCTATCATGATAAAAATATGTATGAGCGTTTTGATGGGACAGGGCTATTCCCGATTACCTTTTTAAGAAATATCAACGGTACCTTCTATGACCGTGAGTATAATCCAATGTCGCCGCCTGATCCTGGTCAACAGCTCAGCGATTTCCTTGATGACGCTGATAAAATGGTTATTAAGCCATCACTAGCGACTGGTCAGGGTAGAAATTTGAGAGTATTTAATCGATCTGCCGATGATTTAACAATTAATTATTTAAATGTTCACTATGGAAAAAACTATGTCGTCCAGGAATACATTGAATCAATTGATCTATTAAAAAGTCTCAATCCGCAATCGTTGAATTGTTTTCGTGTTAATACTTATCGATCAGTCACAACAAATGAAGTAAATACAGATCATATCATATTAAAGATTGGAGGAAAGAATAGCTATGTCGATAATACAGGCTCCGGAGGTAGCTTTATTAACGTTAATTCAGAAGATAGATTTGGTCAATTTGCCATTGATGAACTTGGGAGGAAACTCTTCATTCTGGATGAAATGGAAGTGCCTTTCAGTGATTTTGGTAAAACTCCCCTAGTGAATAAAATTAGAGAGGTAGCTGTCGATATTGCATATATGTACCCCTATCATAGAATACTTGGAATTGATATGTGTATCGATTCGAATGAAATGATAAGAGTTGTTGACATTAACAATATGTCAATCGGTGTACTTGCTCAGGCTCTCTCTGGCCCGTTGTTTGGAGATAATACCGATGAGGTTATTGATTATTGTAAGCACCGGAAACCTCAGTTTGATCCAATTGGAGTCATTGAGCGACCTTAATAAAGAATCAATAGGAAACAAATAAGGTGATAGCAACGGTTACGAAAATTCTAAAGCGCATTATTATTAATGTTTTTACTCAGGTGAGAAAACAACGTTTTCGTAAATATTGTTTGAGTTTGGCAGATGAGATTGAAGTTCAACTGGACCATAAGAAAACGCCTGCATTAGATAAGCATTGTCGTTTGTGGAAACAACTTGTTCGAAACGTGGATCCGAAATGGTACAAAATATACTCTACCATTAGCGGTATAGAAGATTATCGTTACGTTCCTCCCGATATTCATTTTGCTGTATTGGAACCAATCCTGAATCAACGATCGATGTGCAGAGGTTATAAAGACAAAAATTTTTACGAACGTTTAAATAGTAATAATCTTTTTCCAATTGCTTACCTTAGAAACATAAATGGTGTGTTTTATGATCGTGAGTACACACCGATCTCAGAAAAAGATATTAGAAATCAGATTAATGCCTTATTGGATGGTGTTGACAAGGTCATAGTTAAACCTGCTCTGTTATCAGGCGGCGGAAGAGATCTACGAGTCGTCGACCTTACAGTTGAAGAACTCTCAATCGACAATCTAAAGGAGCAGTATAATAAGGATTATATCGTCCAGGAATATATCGAATCCACAGAGTATTTCAGACAATTCAATCCCTCTTCATTGAATTGCATTCGTATCAACACTTACCGATCCGTCACTACAAATGAAGTCTATACTGATGAAATACTTCTTTTGATTGGTGGAAAAGACTCAGTAGTAAGCAATACGCATGCGGGCGGATTGTACATTGACGTGAAAACCGATGGATCACTCGGAAAATTTGCCGTTAACGGGAAAGGATTAAAGCATTTTGCGCCTGTTGATGTTAATAAAAAGTTTTCAGAGTTCGGTAAAGTTCCTCAGATAAATGAATTTCAAAAAGTGGCTTCCGATGTTGCCTATATGTATCCCTATCAGCGCTTACTGGGGTTTGACTTGTGCCTGGATAAAAATGGGGAAGTACGAGTGATAGAGGTTAACAATATGTTCACCGGAATAGGCGGTCAGATGTTATGCGGATCATTATTCAAGGAGTATACAGATGAGGTAATCCAATATTGTAAAAAACAACGACTGTTTTACGATCCAATTGGAATGAACGACGGTGCGTTTTGAATACAGATTATAGTTAAATCGATGTGTTTCAGGGCATGTTAGTTTTGTCTGAATACATAATTTTTAGAAAATTACTTCAAACCACCATTCATTATAATACCCAAATAGATACCAGAAAATCTCAACTTAAAAAGTGATCCGATCTATGGGATTTGTTCAAATAAATTTCTTGCAAAGTACAGGAAAATAATAATTAGGTAATCAAGTAATAAAAGCTTAATATCGCCCCGAATTGTCAG
>JAZGBQ010000225.1:0-2458 GCA_036476435.1 Fidelibacterota bacterium | reverse complement strand
GTTCGCCACAAACACCATTATGTTTTTGTTATAACAATAGTCTTATCGTTTTTACTTTTATTCAATCAGGAATCACCCGGTCTAATCAAGTTAAGGCAATTCTCCATAGACATCATTTCATGGGTATCTTTCCCAATTACAAATATTAAAACGCTGCGTGGCGTAGAAGAAAAAAATCAAATACTTAGAGAAAAGAATTTACAGTTAGTCTTGCAGTTGCAGTCACTTTTGCATTTAGCCGCCGAAAATAATGAGTTAAGAAAATTTCTAAATTTCCAACGTGAGTCTAATTTGATAATAATTGCTGCGGAGATTGTGAATAAAGGTTCGTCACCGAATTTGAAATCCATTCTGATAGATGTTGGTAAAGACGATAACATAAATCCAAATCTGGCAGTTATTACTCCGGATGGTATTGTAGGTAAAACCGTATTAGTTGCTGAACATTCTACATTGGTGCAATTAATCTCGGATGTGAATTTTCGAATAAGTGTACACGTACTTCCCAGCGGTGCCGGTGGTATTTTACGCTGGAAAGGAGATCAATACTGTGATATTCGTGAAGTTCACCTGAATGCAGAGGTTAATATAGGAGATCAAGTTGTGACATCTGGTTATAGTGACATCTTCCCAAAAGGATTGAAGGTTGGGACCGTGACAGAGGTCATCGGAGAAATAGGGCAATTTCAAAAATCCGTAACAGCCAAAATTGACACCGATCTGGGATCTTTAATGAACGTTTTCGTTATTCTGTCGGGTGATTCTAAATGAGTAATTATATTC
Organism: Fidelibacterota bacterium; assembly: GCA_036476435.1. Classification (GTDB taxonomy): domain Bacteria; phylum Fidelibacterota; class Marinisomatia; order Marinisomatales; family JAHJCW01; genus JAZGBQ01. The sequence goes on along the minus strand of JAZGBQ010000225.1, from coordinate 1,675 downwards.
TGACATTTGCGTTTGCATTTATACTGCATTTGTTTCTTGTGGATTTCTTGTCGATCCACGGTGTCAGACCGGATTTCTTTTTAATTTTTGTGTTATATATAGGAATTAGGGAAGGACATTTGTGGGGTGTTATTACTGGTTTTACTATCGGTCTTCTATCAGATTTATTAGGAGTTTCATCGCATTTTGGACTTTCATCGCTTACTTATGTGATTGTGGGCTATGGCGGTGGTTTTTTACACAAACAACACCTGAGATTAGAGCCTTTAATATTCCATATATCATGGGTTTTGATCGTTCTGATAGCCTTCTTTGTGTACGTATTTTTCAGCGATCTTGTAGTGGGATTTGGGGATTATGGGCTGGTCTGGAGTAAATGGATTTATACATCTATTTATACTCTGGGGTTTTTACTGATTCTCCAGCCGGTGGTACCACTTAGAAAGAAACAATAATGCTTAAAGCTGAAAATAAAGCAACCCAAAATCAGTATTTCGCTGTAAAAATTATAGTCATCATCCTAACCGGAATACTAATATTTCGTTTTTTCCAACTTCAAGTTTATCAGTATGATAAATTTAGCCAGAGAGCGGATGTTAATCGCATTAGGGCAATTACCGTTGATGCACCTCGCGGCCTTATTTTAGATAGGGACGGGAGGACTATAGTTGATAATTATCCATTCTATATATTGAAAGCAATCCCTGATGAATTAGGGAACAGGGGAGAAATATTCACCTTAATAGAAAATTATATTGAAATTGATTCAACTATTTTAGCAAATAATTACAAAAAATATTACCGTGGTAAATTTGCCCCGGTTCGGCTGGCTAAGGATTTAAGTTTCAAACAGGTCAGTTTACTTGAGGAACATCGCTTGGAACTACCCGGAATTCGCTATGAAAAATTTCACGAGCGGTCATATACTGATTTGATTCGAGGTTCACATTTTTTGGGCTATTTGAAGGAGGTTGATCAAAGCATAAGGGAAAACATAACTGAAAAAGAAATCTTCGAATATGGTGATTTAATTGGTTGGAAGGGATTAGAGAAAATATATGAGAATCGATTGCGCCAGATGAAAGGTGTAACCTATCTTGAAGTTGATGCTTTTGGGCGGGAAATGGGTAAAGTTGATGTACAAAAAGATGTAAATCCCATACCCGGGACAAATCTTTACACTACAATCGATATAGAATTACAGCAATTTACTGAGAATCTGATGGATGGAAAACGCGGTGTAATTGTTGTCGGTGATTCGAGAACTGGTGAAATCTATTCTTTTGTGAGTAAACCGGATTATCCACCTGATTTATTTTCTGGAATAACGCATCCAGAAGAATGGAATCGAATTATAAATGATCCCGGGCGGCCATTACTGAACCGTATTACTACGGGATTATACCCGCCTGGCTCAACATTTAAATTGATTACCGTAGCCTTCATCCTTGAAAATAATACAGTTGATCCGGATCATAAATATTACTGCAATGGAGAATATTTGATTGGTGATCGGATGTTTAGTTGTTGGGATAAGAACGGTCATGGTGATATGAACTTACGACAGGCTGTAGAGCAATCTTGCGATGTCTATTTTTATAATGTTATTCAGAAAATTCCGTTAAACGACTGGGCTCGATTATGTCGAGATTTTGGATTTGAGAAAAAAACAGGA
>JAZGBQ010000224.1:0-11250 GCA_036476435.1 Fidelibacterota bacterium | reverse complement strand
TGTAAAAAAAAGCGGTTGCTTACTTGTTGAGGTTGGCACGACCAATCGCACTCATTTAATTGACTATCAAAATGCCATCACCAAAAATACCAGGGCTATCCTCTGGGTGCATACCAGCAATTATGAGGTTAAAGGATTTACAAAAACAGTTGCGATCAATAAACTTGCCGAACTGGGAAAACGAAAGCGAATCCCGGTTGTTGCAGACCTTGGGAGCGGGGAATTATTAAAAAATAGAAAGAATGTGGATCAGACATCAGAAATTATGGTTCAGGATGTTATTGCTGCCGGAGCTTCGGTCGTATCCTTTTCTGGAGATAAACTCCTTGGTGGTCCACAGGCAGGATTGATCGTTGGTAAAAAATCCTTCCTACAAAAAATGAAGTCTAACCCTCTTTACAGGGCATTACGCGCAGACAAAATAAGTTTATTTTTAACTGAGCAAATATTACGTACTTATCGCTCAGACTCCGTCTCAAAACATAATCTGGCAAACACTCTTTTAAAAAGAAATCGAGAAGTCTTGAGGCTAGTTGCAGATAAAATTCTTTCCGGGATAAACAACACCCAGATAAAGAAATTAAATATCCAAATAGTTGATTCTGAGGTTGAGGCTGGAAGCGGATCACTACCTAACCGGTCTATCGAAAGCGTCGCGCTTAAGTTTGATGTGTCTGACCCAAAAGCATCACGAATTGCAGCCAATCTCCGTGACAGGGATGTTCCAGTAATAGGATTTATTTCAAGCTATCGATTTTATCTTGATCTTAAAGCAATCCTCGAAGATCAGGTACCTGAAGTGATTAAGGCTTTAAACGAGGTATAAAAGTGGCACAGCTAGTTGTCGGGACGGCAGGACATATTGATCATGGTAAAACTGCACTTGTGAAAGCTCTTACAGGTACAGATACTGACCGGCTTGAGGAAGAAAAAGTACGTGGTATGACCATTGATTTGGGTTTTGCATTTCTGAATGATAGCATCACTATCATTGATGTCCCTGGTCATGAAAGGTTTATTCGTAATATGGTTGCTGGTGTATCAACGATTCAGTTAGGATTGCTAGTTATTGCTGCCGATGATGGAGTAATGCCGCAAACAAGGGAACACCTGCATGTATTGTCGCTACTACAGGTGAAATATTTATTCGTAGCTCTCACTAAAACAGATCTCGCGGTAGATGATTCCTGGTTGAAAATGGTTGAGGAAGATATTCAAAAACTCCTTGTTGAGCAGAATTTTATTAATGTTCCAATATTTCCTACCTCAATCGTTTCCGGAGAAGGAATCGATGCTTTAAAAAAGGCACTCATAACGAAAATAATCGAGAATGGATCTGAAAACGATAGAGGATTTTTCAGGTTACCAATCGATCGAGTTTTTCTAAAAAAGGGATTTGGTTTGATTGTTACAGGGACTGTTATTTCGGGTTCTATTAATAAAGGTGATGAGTTAGACCTTTACCCGCTGGGAAAACGGGTAAAGGTTCGTGCATTACAAACTCATGGTAGGGATGTAGCAACCGTCTCCCGTGGGGATCGAGCGGCTGTCAATATTTCAGGGGCTGATCGTGAAAATGTCTTTCGCGGAGCTCAACTGGCTGGTGTTGGAAAACTTCAGGCGGTGGACCGAATGCTTGTAAGAATTTCAATGGTTGAAAATACACATTGGAAAATTAAAACAAGACAGAGAATCAGGATTCATTTGGGTACGGATGAAATCATGGGAAAAGTAATTCTTTTTAACAAGACTCTCAAGAGTGGTGACACCGTTAATGCTCTTGTGGTTCTTGAACGATCGTGTGTTGCTGCAGCTGATGATAGATTTGTTATTCGCTCTTATTCACCTATGGAGACCATTGGAGGTGGATTGGTTCTATTTATCAATCCGGATGCATCAATAAGAAGTATGAGATCATGGGTACCACAGTTATCCGAAGATCTAAGCGAACGATTATGCGCAGTAATCAACCAGTATAAAAATAAACCACGTTTGGTCCGTGATTGGGGAAATACATTTCAGATTTCGGAACAAATTGTTACAAAAATTCTAAAAAACAATGGTTATCAGATACATCCTGCAAATAATCTTGTCTATCGACAGTCATTTATCAATGGAACCAAAAAGGATGTTCTTGATCTAATGGAAAATTATCATAAGAAAAATCCATACAGAGAGGGAATGAGTAAAGAAGAAATACGGAATAAACTTGGAATCAGTGCGGAATGGACAGACATTGTTTTAAAAGAATGCATTGGTAATAATTCAATCGCATTAAAAAAAGCCAGTTATTCTCTTAAAGGCCATTCATTAACATTGACCAAGAATGATAAAAGAATTGCGGATCAGCTAACCCATGAATTAACACTATCCGGGTACATACCACTATCAACCGAAAATCTGAACTCTCTTGTAGCTGACTCCTCCACGCGAAATGTGGAGCTATTGCACGTGCTCCAAAATCAAGGTGTTATACGTGAGATAACAGGAGGCCAGTGGATTACTGTAGATTCCCTAAGTCAATTGAAAACTCTTTTATATAATTATTTCTCGTCAAATTCGGATCTTTCCGTTCCGAACTTCAAAGAATTAACCAAATTGACAAGGAAATCGGCGATACCACTTTTAGAATACTTTGACAAGATTCAATTTACAGAAAGAAATGGCAACGTCCGAAATCAAGGAAAAAAACTTGAACTCTGAATCCATACCAGTCGGTACACCTTTAATGCGACAATACATGGATATAAAGAATCAGTATCCAGATTGTATTGTATTATTCCGTATGGGCGACTTTTTCGAGACATTTAATGAGGATGCAAAGATTACTGCAAAGATCCTTGGCATTGTACTGACAAAACGGGCTAACGGTGCTGCTGCCCATGTGCCCTTGGCAGGATTTCCCCATCATGCACTGGATAATTATTTACCGAAATTAGTTGCCGCTGGTCATAGAGTTGCTATTTGTGAACAAGTGGAAGATCCAAAATTAGCTAAAGGCATTGTAAAACGTGAAGTCGTTGAAGTTGTCACACCCGGCACAATTTCTTCCGATCAGGCAATAAGTCAAAAATCCAATCGTTATCTGGCATGTTTATATTTTCATAGAGATGAGACCGGATATGCATTTTTAGATCAGTCTACGGGAGAATTCTATATCGGTCAGTGCACAAATGAACAATTGACAGAAGAATTGCGCAAGTTCACTCCCAGTGAAGTTTTGCTTGGGGAAAGTGTCAACTATTCACTCACCAAATGGTATCTAGAACTGAAACCCTTTATTACAACAGTTGAGGACTGGCTTTTTAATTTTGATCAAAGCTACCGGGCATTAACTGAACATTTTCGTACACCGACTCTTAAAGGTTTCGGATGTCAGGATCTGGTACACGGCATCACTGCCGGGGGAGTTATCTTTTATCATATTCATAATTCCCTGAATGGCTCGTTGGATCATGTATCAAAGATCAGACCGATTATCGATGACAAGATAATGGGACTGGATCATTATACTGTTAGAAACCTCGAAGTGTTTAATTCTCTTTCCACTCAAGGAACACATGGAACGTTAATAGACCTTATGGATCTTACTGTCACCGCAGGTGGAGGTCGACTTTTACGGCAATGGTTAAATAAACCGCTGACCGATAAAAATAGACTGGCAACACGATTGAACAGCGTATCAGCTTTTAAAAAACATAAATCCATAATGATAAATGTTCGTGATCGATTGAAAACAATGGCGGATATCGAGCGCATCATTGGGAAAATCAATCGAGGAAATGTCTCTCCGCGGGAAATACATGCGCTTGGTAAAAATCTGAATAAAATTCCTGACTTCAAAACGGACTGCCAGCGCAGTAAAGAAAATTCGTTGACAGATATCACTGGTCAATTTAGAACTGTGGAAGATGTGGCTGGTCGAATTATTGAAACTATCAATGAGGATACTCCTGCTCAATTAAAAAATGGTAATGTAATTGCGAACGGTATCGACGAGGATCTTGATGAACTGCGCGAACTCGCCGGTGGCGGAAAACAATGGATCAAAGAGCTTCAAGACCGTGAACGGAAAGAAGCGGGAATTCCTTCACTCAAAGTTGGATTTAATCGTGTATTCGGGTATTACATTGAGATTACAAAGGTACATCAAGATAAAGTACCTCCGGATTATATTAGAAAACAAACCCTGGTGAACTCAGAGCGCTATGTCACACAAGATCTTAAGGATCAGGAAGAGAAGATACTTGCCGCAGAGTCACAAATAGAAGAAATTGAATCAAGGTTATTTAACGACCTATGCAGATTCGTGCTTTCAAAAGCTAATGCCATTCAGAATAACGCACAGGTTTTTAACCGTCTGGATGTAATTACTTCATTTGGTGTGCTGGCAATCAACAATAATTACTGTCGTCCCCGATTTAGTGAAAAACGTGTTATTAAAATTGTAGAAGGACGACACCCGGTAGTAGAACGTTTATTACCTGCAACAGAACGGTTTATACCGAATAACTTAACAATTGATTCAAATCAAAATCAGATTCAGCTGATCACCGGCCCCAATATGGCAGGTAAGTCCACCTATTTACGACAAATTGGATTAATAGTCCTAATGTCCCAGATAGGTTCTTTTGTACCAGCGAAATCGGCAACCATCGGAATCGTTGACAAGCTATTCACGCGGGTAGGTGCAAGTGATAATTTGGCTGGAGGTGAAAGCACATTTTTAGTTGAAATGATCGAAGCAGCGAACATACTTAACAACGCCACTAATAAGAGCCTAATCTTACTGGATGAAATTGGTCGAGGAACTGCCACCTATGATGGTCTGTCGTTAGCCTGGTCTATTACGGAATATCTGCATGAGCATAAGGAAGTTGCCGCACGCACATTGTTCGCAACCCATTATCATGAATTAACAATTCTTGAAAATACTTTGGAGCGGTTGGAAAATTATTACACTGCAGTCGAAGAATTCGGTGATAAAATCGTATTTCTTAGAAAGGTTTTAAAAGGAGTTGCAGATAAAAGCTACGGAATCCATGTCGCAAAAATGGCAGGACTTCCCGAATCTGTTCTGAACCGAGCGACGGAAATTTTGAACGTCTATCTTTCCAGAGAAGAAAGTGAAAACAAAGGTAATAGGAGAACTTTACCGCCTGAAAGATCTAAAGATCAGCTTTCGTTGTTCGAGGTCCGAGAAATTCGTTTAAAACAGGCACTTTCAAAAATAAAGGTAGAAGAAATGACCCCGATAGAAGCCCTGCAAAAATTGGATGCATTAAAAAAGGAACACGGTTTATAATTTGAAAAACCAATTATACTCATGAAGAAATTTCTAATACTTATTCTGCTCTTCTCGGCATCAAGAATTTATCCGGATAATACTGTTTGGACGAAATATGGCTGGCAGATATTCCGCCAAGCCGGAGACGCCCGAACCATAGCCATGGGAAGTAGCTTTTCAGCTGGAGGAACTTCAATTGTTGACGCACTTTGGAATCCAGCATTTACAATAGATAAGGATCGCAGTGTTTTGAGTTACGGCCATCAATCAAGGTTCGCCGGGATGATTAATAGTGATATCATTTCTTTTCCAATAAAAATACAAAACACGGGATTAGCGGTTACGCTCCTGCATGAAACGATAGGCCATATCCCCGACACGCGGCACGCATTACTGGACTGGGGGTTGGATGGTATTCCAGGTACAGGAGACCTGGGAGAGGCAAATGGTATTCTAGATGAAGGTGAGAGGCTGAATTCAGAATCTATTGATTTCTTTAAGCAGACTCAATGGGGTCTGCATGCAAGTCATTCATGGGACTTTGGGGCGTTCAGATTAGGCCTGGCGGTGAAAAGTCTGTATCATATTTTGGGAGATAATTCCAGCACTGGGATAGGTTTCGATCTGGGAGTTGCTTATGGCCCTTGGAAAAGTTTGGAGTTTGGATTGACTGTCCACGATTTTACTACATCATGGCAGGTTTGGGATAATGGAACAGTTGAACGTTTTTATCCCAGAGTTACGGCCGGGTTGAATTGGAGTGATGGACTTTCTTCATTTCCGTTAAACTTTGGCTTTCGACTCGACGGTGTACTGAATACTGAAGGTCGATCGATAAGCGATGACTATGGGATCGGATCAATTGGTGGAAGTTTTAGATCAGGTATTGAGATTGTTTATGACGAATTAATTGCTCTTCGATTCGGACGAACTGAGATCGGCGTGTTTACGACCGGCCTGGGTGTGCGTGCCGATCATGTATCCATTCATTATGCCGTGCAGTTCATACCAGCATCATGGGCTCTTGGTAAGAGTCATATTGTTTCCTTTTCTATTGATCTGGATTGGCTGATAGGGCTTGGTCAGCGTTGGCGAAATGACTGATATAAGTTTAGCCGGTTAAAGCACAGCGATCAAATAAGAAGTCTCCCCTAAAACAAAAGATTACCAATGTTTTATTAAATTAGTTTGGAATGGAAGGAAGTGTTTCGATTGAGTTATAATATTTCCTAATTGATTGAAATTAAATAATATCTGTACCTTTATCGGCTGTACATTAAAGGAAAATTATGATTAAAAGTATGACCGGTTATGGCCGTGCAAATCTAGAATCGAATGGAGGACAAATTATCATCACTATTCGATCGGTAAACTCCCGGTATCTGGATTTAAAAATTCGTGGAATTGATTTAGAGCCGGATTTGGAATTCAAAATTCGTGAGGCGGTGAGAAAGAAGAGTTCTCGCGGCAGCATCATTGTTTCCATTAAATCAAAAACACAAGATCTAAAAAATTCATTGGAATTTGATAAGGAAAAATTTGAAGAAATTGAAGCAACATTGCTTACAATTCAACGGGAGTATGGAAGACACCTTGATCTTGGTGATCTTTTAAGTGCCGGTGATCTCTTCAGAACAAAGGATAATGGGTTATTGGAAGATACGAATATTTTGACAGGCGTTAGTGAAGCATTGGAGCAACTAGATACAATGCAAATCGCCGAAGGATCAGCGATTTATGATGATCTTAATACCCGAATAAAAGGCATCTTGAATTCTCTTGGTGGTCTAAATCAACAGGCAAAAAAATCGTTGCAGGATAGGAAGAGTAAGTATAAGGAAAAGATTAATGACCTGGTTGGCTCCATTGAAATAAATCAGGACAGGATTATCCAGGAGATTGCGATGCTGGCAGAAAAATATGATTTTACCGAAGAGGCAGTTCGCTGCGAAAGTCATTGTCGGCAATTCAATGAGATATTGGAGCAAGATGAACCAGTTGGCAAACGGTTAAATTTTTTATTACAAGAAATGGTAAGAGAAGTCAATACTATTGGGTCAAAAAGTAACGATGGAACCATTTCCAAAATTGTAGTTGAACTAAAGAGTGAGATTGAAAAGTGCCGTGAACAGATACAAAATATTGAGTAATCATTGAAACATGAAACACTTTATTGTTATTTCAGCGCCATCGGGATCAGGGAAAACAACGCTTTGTCGGGCTTTGCAGAATAAGATCGATGGTTTAAATTTCTCAATATCATGGACAACACGACCTATTCGACATTATGAAATGAGTGGATACGATTACAATTTCATCTCAGCTGAGGAATTTCAAAATTATATTTCAAACGATGATTTTGCAGAATATCAGGATGTACATGGATTCATGTACGGCACCCCTCAGTCGGTCCTTGATGACGCGATAGCAAATGGAGAAATGCTGTTATTGGAACTGGATGTTAAAGGTGCACTAAAAATCAAATCCCGGTATCCTGATGATACTATATCGATTTTCATAATGCCGCCGAGCATTGAAGCCCTTAAAGAGAGACTTCGTAAAAGAGGAGCAGACTCGGAAATCAGAATTGGAAAACGAATGGAACGTCTTGAGATGGAACTTTCTTTCAGAGATCGATTTGATTATGAAGTTGTAAATGACGACCTGGATCGTGCTTTAAAAGAATTATCGAAGATTATTGAAAAAGAAAATAAAGGAGTAAAATATGTCTCTTGAACCTCTTTCAATTAGAGATATTGAAGAAAAAACGGAAGATATTTATGAGGCCGTGGTTATCCTATCCAAACGAACCCGCCAAATTGTTCAGAATCGCATGATTAATCGGGCTATGGAAGAACGTGGCGGGGAAGATCTGGGCGTATTTGATATGCCTGAAGAAAAAGATCCTGAGGACTATGTAGAAATGGAAAAACCGTCCACCGTTGCAGTAGGCGATTTCTTGGAGGGAAGAATTAATTGGCGCTACGCCTCAGAAGAGGAAGACAACTGATAACATGTCTTCCAGTGGAACCAGAAAAGTTCAGCGTTATTTGAAACAGACACAAGATTTGTTTGGTGATGACCTGTATTTAACAAACAGGTTCACAGTAAATACAGAAACGTCTGAAAATAATATATCTGGTTCACTAACTGATTTTGAAAATAAAGTTAATACTTGCCAAGAATGTTCTTTAGGACAAACGAGAAATCAATTTGTTTTTGGTGTTGGAGATCCACATGCAAACTTACTGTTGGTAGGAGAAGCCCCGGGAGCGGAAGAAGATCGATTAGGAGAACCGTTTGTCGGACGAGCAGGGAAACTTTTGGATAAAATACTTGCAGCTATACAGCGCAGTCGTCGTAATGATGTATATATTTGCAATGTGTTGAAGTGCCGTCCGCCGGGTAATAGGGATCCGTTGCAATCGGAAGTAGCCGAATGTGAAGGATACCTGATTGATCAAATTCGTTTAATTAAGCCTAAATTAATTGTAGCTTTAGGTCGTGTAGCAGGCAAGACCCTTTTGAAAATGGATCTACCTTTGAAAGCAATGCGTGGCACACAGTATGACTATCATGGTACTCCGTTAATTGTTACTTATCATCCCGCGGCGCTTTTACGGAATGAGGGTTTGAAATATAATACCTGGGAAGATTTTAAATGGATACGCACATTTTTAGATGGGGAGAATAAAAGTGGCGAATAAATCGCAGAAGACTCAATTACATAAGCAGCCACAAGCGTTGGAAGCAGAACAAGCTGTTCTCGGTTCAATGCTGACCAGTAATGAAGCCGTCCCAAAGGCGATGCAAAAACTTAAAGCAAACCATTTTTATAAAAAGGCACACACAAAGATTTATTCGGTTATGATACAACTTTTCGAGGCTAACGAACCTATTGACACTGTTACTGTCATGGACCAACTAAAAAAAAACAAAGAGTTGGAGAGTGTTGGTGGTATGTATTATATAACTGGAATGGTTGAATCAGTTCCAACTGCAGCCAATGTTGAACATTATGCGAACATTGTCCTTGAAAAAGCAATCCTTAGAAAATTGATCGGTGTGTCAGGTGAGCTTTCTAAAGAGGCATATGAAGACCTGCGAGATGTGGATGAGGTTTTGGATCATGCTGAGCAGTCAATATTCGAGATATCACAATTCCGTTTACGGGGGGGGTTTCAACATATTGATCCCATCCTCCATGAAACTTTTGAGCGTATTGACAAAATTCAGTCAAGTGAAGGGGAGATAATTGGTATACCTTCGGGTATTACAAAGTTGGATGATAAAACAGCCGGGTTTCAACAGGGAGATCTAATCGTTATTGCTGGACGACCCAGCATGGGTAAGACCGCACTGGCACTCACAATTGCCAGAAATGCGGCCATAGATTATAAACATGGTGTTGGATTTTTCAGTCTTGAAATGGCAAATCATCAACTTGCCATGCGAATGCTTTGCGCGGAAGCTCGGTTGGATAATCATGCAGTCCGGACCGGGAAGGTTAAAAAAGACGAGTGGAAACAGTTAAGTTTAGCAGTTGGCGACTTGGCGGAAGCTGAGATTTACCTGGATGATACACCTGCTCTCACAGTTCTGGAACTCAGGGCAAAAGCGAGACGATTATTAGCCGAGCATAAGATTAATCTATTAATTGTAGATTATTTGCAGCTCATGACCGGTCCCAGGCGAGCTGAGAATCGACAGCAGGAAATTTCAATTATATCACGCTCATTAAAAGCTCTTGCGAAGGAACTCAATATTCCTGTGGTCGCATTATCGCAATTATCACGAGCTGTGGAAAGTCGACACCCACCCATCCCCCAATTATCTGACCTGCGGGAAAGTGGTGCTATTGAGCAGGATGCAGATGTCGTTATGTTCCTCTATCGTCCGTGGCTTTATTACACGGAAGAGAAGAAACAAGATAGTTTTGATGATAGAGGGCTGGCAAAGCTTATATTATCAAAGCAGCGCAATGGTCCAACCGGTACAATTGACGTAACATTCATTGAGCGCTATGCTCGTTTTGAAAATAAAGCGAACGTTGAGGAATCGGAATTAGTGCCTTTCTGATGCAGAATCCTATTGCCAGATTCGTTCCCCAGGTGGGAGGTGAATATCCAAAGTCGTTTATGGATATCTTCAATAATATTCCATTACCAAATGGAAATCCGGATGCCGGTGTGAAGGATATGGTTTGGAAGGCATATGATTATAGTAGCCATTATCATAAAGGACAGAAACGGAAGTCTGGGAAACCCTATTTTGAGCATTGCGTAGAGGTTGCGAAGATTCTGGCGAGTTGGAAAATGGATCATATCACAGTGATCGGTGGCCTTTTGCATGATACTATAGAAGATACTGACACAACCTATAAGGATATTGAAAAAGATTTTGGATCAGATGTTGCCAATCTGGTCGATGGTGTTACAAAATTAGGTGGAATTTCATTTTCGAGTAGGACGGAAAAGCAGGCTGGTAATTTCATGAAACTGTTGCTTTCTGTTGCCAAGGATCTCCGTGTGATTATTATTAAGTTCGCCGATAGATTGCATAATATGCGAACCCTCCACTACCTGACCCAAATTAAGCAGCACAGGATTGCAACCGAAACCAGGGATGTATATGCACCTTTAGCTCATCGCCTAGGTATGGCATCGGTAAAGTGGGATCTGGATGATCTGATACTGAAAACACTTAATCCGAAGGAATACAAATTAATCGATTCAAAATTGAAAGCTTCGCAAAAGGAAAGAGGTAAGATTATTTCCAACGTAATTGAGCCCATAAAAAAGGAAATAAAGAAGTATGAGATCGATGCCAATTTATTTGGTCGTCCCAAATCTCATTCATCAATCTATGGAAAAATGGAGAGCCGCGCCAAGACCTTTGAGGAGATTTTTGATATTTATGCTATTCGTATCGTGGTGGAGAAGGTAGAGCAATGCTATTTAGCT
>JAZGBQ010000223.1:0-4807 GCA_036476435.1 Fidelibacterota bacterium | reverse complement strand
TCGAATTCAGGTATATCTGGTGATAAAACAGAAGCTAGTCTGGGAGGATATGATTACTGGGTTGTGAAATTGGATGGGTCAGGCAATATAATCTGGCAGAATACGATCGGGGGTAATTTGGCCGATGAATTATTCTCTGTGCAGCAGACCAATTATGGCGGATATATTTTGGGAGGACAGTCATATTCAAGTGTATCAGGTGATAAAATGGAAGCTAGTCTGGGAGGATATGATTACTGGGTTGTGAAATTGGATGGGTCAGGCAATATAATCTGGCAGAATACGATTGGGGGTAACAAATGGGATCGATTAAGGTCCGTACAACAGACCAGTGACGGCGGATATATCTTAGGAGGATATTCGGCTTCAGATTTATCCGGTGATAAAACGGAAGCTAATCAAAAAGAACCTTTCGAACCTATACTAACAGGAGATTATTGGATAGTGAAATTGTCGCCTGATCCTCTTATATCTACGGAAGATCAGTCGATAATGACTATACCGGATCAATTAACAGTATTCCCGGCATACCCTAATCCTTTCAATCCCAGCACAACAATAAGATATGGAATTGAGAGTGATAGCCGAGTAACAATTGAGATACATGATATTTCGGGTAAGCAAATATTGACTCTGCTGAACAACACTCAAACTCAAGGATGGTATTCGGTAGTATGGAATGGAACAAATCAACAAGGTGATCAAGCACCTGCAGGAGTATATTTTAGCAAGATAACATCAGGTAATGAAGTAATAACCTCTAAGTTGATGTTGCTGAAGTAAAATAAACATAAATCATTTAGATAAAGAGCCCTGGAAATATCCGGGGCTCTTCAAAGTCTTTGCAAACCTCAATTCACGCCTAAAATCGCCTATATTTTGGATACCGGTGGGATACCGAAGTGTCTCGTCCGTCTATAAACCTTATAACTACTAATCAAGAGGGCGAACAATTTAGGGGGGGTGTAGGTCGCCCCGGGGGGGCGGGGGTTTTATACAATCTACATATTGCCCACATACATTTTATTTCCAAAAGGAAAAATTAAATGCTAGCAGGATTCGGATTTTATTAACAAGGTCCCCCTCACCAATGGGGAGGCCGGGGGCTTAGATATAGAATATTGCATATTGTCACATCACAGGAAGATATATACCCTAAATAATATTTCCTCTTGTATTTAGGTGTATTTCAATATAGAGTCGAGTATATAAGATATACGAATTATTATTTCTTTGCGCTTTATTGAGACTCGGTTAAGGGTAAATCTATAATTAAGAGTACACGGAGATGTGTGCAATGGGGAATTTATTTTATAATAGGAGCGTCCTTTTAAGTAAAATTCCTGTGTCTTCTTTGCAACAGATTTCCATTCTTTGTTCCATTATAAAGCGAGGTATCTATGAATACTATGAATTTCCAAAAAGTAATATTTCAATTATTATATTCTCATCTGCTAGTATTTTGTGTAATTGGGAATAACCTATTATATAGTCAAGATAATGTTGCAATTGAACTTGCGCATGTGACTTACGAACATTTTGATCCAGAAATGACGGTTGGTTTAGTTACTATCACATATAATCCAGGTGATGAAGGTAAATATATGAGTGTATTCACAGAGGACTACAGGGACGATGAACCTAGGTATATATATCTTATCGCTAATGGTGTATATTTACCAAGTAATAAAGAAGAAGATTCTCCTCACTCAGTGTCGGTTCTTTTCGATATAGGTTGGAATAGGCAATTACATTATAAAGATCCCAGTTCCGTCCGTGATTACCCAGCTTTGTTTAATGTAACTGGACTTCTACTAGATATTCCATCAGACTATTTTTATGTTGATCAAATTGTCTTTCCTTCTCAGGATGTGTTAGTAACCGAGACTGTAATTGATGCTAAGGGTATTACAAATGATGAAGAGCCGGTAAGTACTGCACCGATTACAACTGTAACTCATACTCTTAATGACGGACCAACAAGAATAGTCTACACAACCAATACTCAAAATTTAGATCTTAACTCTTCATTACATCCACCAACAGCAACTTTCGCAGGAGATAATTCTGCATGTGCACCAACGTCATCTGCAAATAGCCTGAAGACAATGGAAGATGAGTTTGATAACTTTAACCTTCCAGACGGATCTGATTTAAGAGATGTTATGGAGGAATTAAGTGGTCATATGAATAGGGCAAATAATTCAGGAGTAGGTGTATCTCAATGGTTGAGAGGAATATTAAACTATGTCGAAACAAATAACCTACCATTAGAAGTAAAATTTCAAAGTAGTAAATCCGATGATGATGTGAACAGTTCGAGCGGTAATTCTTCTGCCACTAATCGCAACGATTGGGGTTTTGGTATTCCAAAGCCTACTTGGGATTTTCTAATGCAAATGAAGCAAGAAAAAGAGGATGTAACAGTAACTTATGTATGGGATAATCCTGACGGAACAAGAGGTGGCCATGCTGTGTGTCTTAGTGGTGCTCGTGAATATGAAAGCGGTGTAAAGAAAATATCTTTTAAGCATGATCGGACTCAGGGTGCAGCTGGGGGAATCACTAATCAGCATGAAACAATAAATATTGATGATGATGGTGCAATGAGATTTGGTCCTGGCAATAAATATGAAATAATTTTTGTCATTGCTAAAAGTCCTATTGTTCAAGAGGGTGAAGAGGAAGAAGGAATACTAAATGAAGTTTTAGGTTTTTTCGGTTTGGGAAAAACGCAATATTCTCTATTAGATAATAATGATTTTATTGAAGTTGCTCTTCATGAGAACATCCAAAATATAGATGACTATAGAATTTCTTTGTATGACGGTACCGATGGTACAGTATATCAAACAATAACATTAGATCAGTTTACAGTAGGTACGACCGTTGATAATAGAATCTATTATTTCTACAATATGACTGCTAATACTTTGCTATCGGGTCCTGCCGGACTATCAATAAGTTATACAGGAACGGTTCTTCCAGGACAATTCATCAGTTATGGGGGTTCTTTTACTGCAATAGAAGGTGATGCGACAAGTATGACAAGTGTAGATATTGGCAATTTCACTCAAGGGGAATCATTGGCTCTTAGCGGTACTGGATCAAAATATTCGGATTTTACTTGGACTAGTTTAAGCACACCTTCTCCGGGTGATATAAATCCTGGTCAAAACTATACGCTTGAAACTCAAAAAGAAACACAGATACCAAATCATTTTTCATTAAGTCAAAACTACCCAAATCCCTTCAATCCCAATACGATGATCCGATACCAGTTACCTGAAGAAAGTCATGTATCCTTGACTATTTATGACATCAACGGTAGACAGATACTGCAGCTCGTAAATGAGAGTCAATCAGCTGGATACAAATCGATTCAATGGGATTCCAAGGATAGATTTGGACAGCCTGTGAGTGCCGGGCTGTACATCTATCATATCCAGGCTGGACAAATCAGTCAAACAAGGAAGATGGTGCTGTTGAAATAAAATTAAACAAAGAATCCGGATACATACGGGATACCGAAAATTTCACTTTGCTGTAAAACAAGCAATAATAGCAGTTACTTAACCCGCTCGCTTGAATGGCATTCAAGAGGTCCTCGGTTCGATCCCGTGCGGCTCCACAGGTTATAAGTAATATATTTACAAGAGGTTGAGATTTTATCCAGGAGGAGTCTTAACCTCTTTCTTTTACCCCCAATAGTTCATATTTAACCGTTTTTAACCGTATTTAATCGCATAAAACGGGATACCTGCGGGATACGGATTAAGTAGGGTATCCACCCACCAATCGGGAGGCGGGGGGCATTGATATATGATATTGCCCATTAAAATTGAATTTCTTTACATTAATTTTGCTAACATTTGGAAATCATAAAGAAAGTAATTGTAAGATTATAATGAGTATAAATATGACAAATTGAGGTATTGTAATATTAAATATTTCTTTATGAGCAAAGATTGTGACAAACACAGCTGTACAGAAGTTTAATAGAACAATTCCCACAGGAAAATATTTTGCTACCCCTGCCAATTCAATTTGATTAACCGAAGTCAAAATCTGAAAAATCCCCACAGCTAATAATAACAAGCCACCTTGAAAAATCATTATTCTTTGAGAACCAATTATTATTGAATCTTTGGTCAGTTCTTTCAAAGCTGGAATTTGTTTCTTTTCTCCGTACATATTATGTGCGATACTCATCAAGACGAGTAAAATACCTGCAGTTATTCCCATATTATTTGAATGACCTCCATTTATTGGATTACTATCTAAGTTAGGGTTTTATGGTTTATATTGCATCGCATAAAACGGGATACCGGCGGGATACGGATTTATTAGGGCACCCACCCACCATTGGGGAGGCGGGGGGCTTTCATACATAATATTACCTACTGTCACTTCGTTAAAAAATATATTCTTAGAGAAATAAACTGTTTCGTATTACTTTCTTATATCAATTTTGTATAATCGAGGAGGCAGGCAATGAAACTACTAAAATATTTGTTAATTATAGTTTTAGCATTTGTATTCGTGTCAGAATCATTTTCTCAGGATCAAATTTGGGTTGATGGATATATTAAGAAAGATGGCACATATGTTAAAGGACATTACCGAACCAAACCAGATGGTGATCCCTTTAACAATTATAGTTATCCTGGGAATTACAATCCGAATACTGGAAAAATAACAACAGGAAATCCAGACACCTACTTAATAAATTATTACAAAGAAAATCATACTCCAGACATTAGAACTGACTACAATAATGATTTCAACATTGATTTAGGCAATTATG